>CANHVO010000015.1 GCA_947463915.1 Planctomycetaceae bacterium | reverse complement strand
TGCGACGGCAACGTTGGCAATTAACGTTACCGAAGTGAACGACGCACCAACGGCTGCGACATTGACACGAAGCGTTTTCGCGAGCGTTCCAACCGTCTTCGATTTGTCCGAGGACTTCAAGACGATGCCTAAGGGGCCAGCCAACGAGAGCGGTCAAACGCTGCGAGTCAGCCGCATTATTCGTGACGCGACCACAACCGGCGCAATTGTCTTGAACGCAAACGGCACGATCACTTATACGGCACCACTCGGAGCCAGCGGGCGAGATACGTTCCGATACGAGATCATCGACAATGGAACGACCAACGGAGTTGCGGATCCAAAAACTTCGATCGGCACGTTCAATGTGGACATCTCGCCGTTCATTCCTAGCAAGATTCGTGGAACCGTTTACGTTGATGACAACACCTCCGGCGTTATGGATCCAAATGAACTTCGATTGGGTGGTATCGAAGTTACTTTGACGGTTCCTGCAACAGCGACTACGCCAGCCAGAACGCAGACCAAGCAAACGCATGTAGATGGTACCTATCTGTTCGATTTGCTACCGCCGGGAGCATACACGGTTACCTATGCAGTACCAGCGTTCACCGTGGATTCCTCAACTCCCAATACGTTCTCCAGGACGATTGTTGCGCCGGGCAATGTCGATGCTGAGTTCAATTTCAGCGTCCTAGGTATGACGCCAGGTTATGCTAACTCGCTTGATAACTTGGCATCCAGCTACTTCAATGCCAACGGCATAACTTCGCGAAACACAGGGATGTACGCTGCGATTGGGGCCAATGGACGATCAGAATGGACAGTGGGTCTCGAAGGCTACCAATCCGACACGTTCCAAGAAGTCGTCCTTAGCAACGATGGTCGCAATGCGTATGTCACCGCAGTTCGCGGCCCATCGCACGAAGTGTACACGGCAACCTTGGATCGAAGACAATTCCTGGTTGTTACGACAAACGCCGGGCAGCTCGTACGAGTTGTTGCCCGCAGCTCTGACTTGGCATGGCAGCGAGTTTCGTTGGCTGCTCCTCCAGTGGAAATCTCCAGAAGAGCCAGCAGCTACTTGGATGCGGTAGACGAACTCTTCGAACAAGAGAATTGGTAGGCTGACTGTCCGCTCATTAAGGCTCATGGAAAGCACCCGAAGTCCTTCGGGTGCTTTTTTTTGACTTTTTCTCTTCTGAAAACAGTCTTTCCGTAGCTGAAAACCGTCTTTCCGTAGCGAAAGTCGTCAAGACTTTCGGCTGCAGTGCATAAACCACCGAAACTCTTGACGAGTTTCGCTACAAAAAGCTTCACAGCGTTCCCGAAGCCGAGCGAGAGGGCAATCGCAGCCTCGCGACAGAATCGCTGCCTCGCGACAGAATCGCTGCCTTGTGAGAGAATCGCTGCCTTGTAAGAGAATCGCTATCGACAGCGAGGAGTCTCTTTTTTGCGGATTAGGGCGAAAAACCGTTTCTTTCCGCTCGCAATTTCTTATCGCAGACCGATACAATGCAGCCGGTTGAATTTTGTTCCAACTCGTCCGCAATGTAGGTCAAGGTCGCAGCCATGAATCACCCGATCCTCGCTTTACTGGTCCCGGTACAAAGGCGTCATCGAATCAACCGAGCGTTGAGTTGGTTGATGGGGGCGATTACTTTGTCATCCACTCTTGGGATCATTTGGCTCGTGGCTCATTGGATTCAGCCTGCCGTTTCTCTTGCAGGCATCTTACCGACGCTCGTTTCTCTCGCATTCGCTCCCGCCTTTTTGGCGCTGGTTTGGCCAGTACGAATGCACACGGCAGCCAGATTGATCGATGTTCATTGCCAGCTTAAGGATAGAGCCACCACTGCTTTGCAATTCGTTGAATTGGCTACTCGGACCGATATTCAAGAGTTGCAATTGGCTGACGCGCAACTGCACTTGTCCAAAGTTGACCCGAGCCGCGCGAGACCGATTGTTGCACCGAAACAAACTCTTTGGGCATCGATGGGCTGTGCAGGTTTGATCGCTTGTTTGATGTTGCCTCATTCGAAATCGCTTTCGCAAGGCTCGAATGAACCTTTGCAGGTCGTAAGTGAGCAAGCGGCAATATTGGAAGAGACGATGGTCGAAGAGCTTGAAACATTACTGAAAGAAGAGAAGACGCCTGAACTGGAGCAGTTGGTCGAAGAGCTAAAGGAAATGCTCGAGGAGATGAAGGCACCGGATGTAGACCAACGCGATGCACTATCGAAGTTGTCTGAAATGCAGTTTGCAGTAACCGAAGCGGTCAAACAGCTGGACATCGCTCAGATCGATGCTCAATTGCAGCAGCTTGCCGAGGCGATGAAAGCAGCCGATGCCATGAAGGCGGCGGCTCAGTTGATGGAAGAGGGCAAGTACGAAAAGGCTGCCACTGAGTTAGAGAAAATTGACTCCTCCACGATGACTCGCAAGGAGAAGGATGCGGTTGTGGCCAACATGAAAAAACTGAGTCAAAACCTAGGAAAAGGCAAGAAAGGTGAACTCAGTGATGCGATCAAGGAAATGACCGAAGGTTTGGAAAAATCCGAAGAATCGAAATGCAAAGACGGGCAATGCAAAGCAGCAGGTGTCTGCAAAAAACAGGGCATGAAGAAGAAGATCAGTGAGTGTTTGAACTGTCAACTCAATCGACTTTCGGAGTGCAAAGGCTGCTGCCAAAGCGAATGCAACAAGAACGGCGGCAACAAAGTTGCGAAGTCGAATTCTCCGTCGAACAACTGGGGAAAAGGAGCATCGAATTCGCCGACTGGCGAGGAAAAAACATCACTTGATAGCCAACGCAAGCAAGAGAACTTGACCGGCATGGCAGGTGACGGCCCGAGCGAAAGAGAAGTGACGAGCACGCCAGAGGCAGAGCAGGATGCCAGTCGTGCTTATTCGGACAAGTATGTTGAGTTTCGCAAGAAAATGGAGGAAGTGATCGACTCTGAGCCACTCCCGTTAGGGCATCGCGAAACCGTAAGACGCTATTTTGAATCGATTCGTCCAACCAACGAGCAGTCGAGTGCCATCGAGCAAAAGCCATCTGCGCCTGGCGAGTAGTATTTTGCTTCATTCAGCAAATGTCCGCAATCGTCGCATCCGGCAGATGCGACCCACGGTGGGGCACTCTTGCCGAGAATGACCTGGGTTTCTGCTGCCGCATGGTTGGCTGAGGTTCTTTGCCAGTTTTGGTCAAGCCAAAAGACTCCTGTGGGCGATTTCTTGAAAAAAGCGTATACTCCAGGTCGTTGGAGAGCCGCATGCTTTGCGGTCGCCAGATTTAGCCTTCCTTCCAGACGAGAGAGTTTTGCAAATGGCTTTGGGAAAGACTTTTGATAGCGTTGTCAGCACTGTTGGAAACACCCCGATGATTCGTATCAATCGATTGGTGCCACCAGAACATGCAACGGTCTTTGCCAAATGCGAGTTCTTTAATCCACTGCACAGCGTCAAAGATCGAATTGGGATGGCCATGGTTGAGGATGCTGAGCAAAGCGGCCGATTGACCAAGGACACGCATATCATTGAGCCAACCAGTGGCAATACAGGGATTGCTTTGGCGTTCGTTTGCGCAGCCAAAGGCTATCGCTTGACGTTGACCATGCCGGAATCAATGTCGGTTGAGCGACGAGCATTGCTCCGGGCATTGGGTGCAAGTCTAGTGCTGACGTCAGCAGCCGATGGAATGCGAGGCGCGATTGCCAAGGCATCGGAATTGGTTGCGAACGACCCCAACGGCTGGATGCCGCAGCAATTTGAAAACCCAGCCAATCCAGCTGTCCACGAAAAGACCACAGGCCCCGAGATTTGGGCCGACTCAGCGGGACAGATCGATGCGATCGTTGCTGGCGTCGGAACAGGAGGGACCATTACAGGGGTCTCACGCTATCTCAAAAAAATGAATCCAAATTTCAAAGCGATCGCCGTGGAGCCAAAGCAATCGCCGGTGATCAGTGGCGGCCAGCCTGGCAAGCATCGCATTCAAGGTATCGGCGCGGGCTTCGTTCCAAAGAACCTCGATCGATCCATTATCGACGATGTCATTCAAGTTGACGATGAGGTCGCTTTTGAGTGGGGCCGCAAGCTTGCCAAGCACGAAGGAATTCTGGGGGGCATCAGCAGCGGGGCCAACATGTGGGCCGCAGCGCAGGTTGCTGCCCGCCCTGAATTCCAAGGCAAACGTATTGTGACCATTATGTGCAGCCTCGGGGAACGTTATCTCTCTACTCCGCTGTTTGGTGATCTAGGAACCTAAACCAGAACATTTGAGACCTCTAATGCATGATCCAAGAACGCTTGAGCGTCGTCGGTTTCTATCGCGGTGTGCGAGCACGGCGGCTATTTCGCTAGGTGGGGCGTTAGCTGGACGGGCGATGGCCAAGTCGCCGTTCGCCGACGATTTCGCACGCAATTCTCGAGATCCATCTTGGGACAATGCGACTCAGAAGGGGCTCGTCTTTCTCCAGAAAACACAGTCGAGTCTCGGACAATGGAACACCCCTCCGTATCCTGTTGCGATCGGGGCTCTAGCGGGTTTGGCGCTGCTTTGCAGTGGGTCAACCATCACGCAGGGGCCCTATGCGGTTCCACTAAAACGCACGACCGATTTTCTTATCAGCAGAAGCCGAAAAAATGGCCTCATTGGCGATAGTGACGATCAGCGATACACGTATGGACATGGGTTTTCTATGCTTTTCTTGTCTCAGGTTTTGGGGGAAGAAGGGCTTCAGGACCGGCGAGATGACTTGATGGACGTGCTGACGCGTGCGGTTGCTTTTTGCGGTAAATCGCAGACACCAGCTGGGGGATGGGGCTATGTCAGCGCCAAGGAAGGAAACGATTACGACGAAGGCTCCACCACCATCACGCAAGTGCAAGGGTTAAGAGGGTGTCGCAATGCTGGCATCGCAGTGCCGACCGAGATTATCGAATCAGCAAAGCGATACATCTATAAGTGCCAAAACGAAGATGGTGGCATCAGCTATTCAAGCCAACAGATGGGATCATCACGCCCAGCGATCACTGCTGCGAGTCTTGCCGCTCTCTACAATGCTGGTGACTATGAGAGCAAAAAAGTGCCGGAAATGCTGGCCTACTCGCGAAAAAATCTTTACAACATCGGGCCTGGTGAAGATTCGTTTGGCCATTGGCACTACACATACCTTTATTACAGCCAAGTTGTCTACCGCCAAGGGGATGAGGATTGGCTTCCATTTCGTGATCGTCTCTATGCCAGGATAACGGACGAACAGACGCAAGATGGTTCGTGGGCGCAGGAGCAGAACTCGTATGACAAGGTCTATAAGACCGCGTGCAACCTGATCATGTTGCAATTGGATTTAGGGTATCTGCCTATCTTTCAGCGATGAAACAGCTGGTGTGCCGTTCACAGGACTCCTCGTCAGTTCACTCCCGCGTACGGCACGACGAAGCGTGCCTGCTGCTTTTGTTGGCTGTGTCACACTCATCCAGTTTTTTTGTTGGCCAAGTCGCTCTGATTGAGTTTGTTGTAGAGCGTCTTGAGGCTGATCCCCAACTCTTCGGCTGCGGCCGGTTTGTTGCCTTGATGTCGTTGGATCGCTTCTTGGACTGCCAGCGACTCCATTTCTCGAAGACTTAAGGGATTCGACGGCAAGCTTGTCGCTTTGATCTCTCGCTTCGCTCGTTTATCTCCAAAGTGGCGAGGTAAATGTTCCGGCAAGATCGGCGGGTGATCGCACAGGATCGTCGCATGCTCGACTACGTTGGCCAATTCTCGGACATTGCCCGGCCAGGGATGCTGCTTGAAAACAGCAATGGTCTCGTCAGCAAAGATGTTTTCAATCGACGCGTGTTCTGGTCGATGACGCAAATACAGATGACGAGCGAGCGGCATAACATCTTCCATGCGATCGCGCAAGGCCGGAACGTGGATCTCAAATGCATTGATTCGAAACATCAAGTCTTCGCGAAACGCGCCAGACTCAACCATGGTTTCCACGTCGCGGTGCGTGGCGCAAACGACACGAACATCCACATGAAAAGTTTGGTTGTCGCCAACTCGACGGATATCGCCGCTCTCCAAAACCCGAAGCAATTTGGCTTGCATGGCCAGCGGCAACTCGCCGATCTCGTCCAAGAAAATCGTACCTCCGCTTGCAACCTCGAATAGTCCTTCACGCTGCGCATCGGCCCCCGTGAAGGCACCTTTCTTGTGGCCAAAGAGTTCGCTTTCGATCAAGTTTTCAGGCAATGCACCGCAGTTCACAGCGACAAACGCATTTCCGCTTCTCGAGCTCTGGTCGTGAAGAGCGCGAGCCACTAACTCTTTGCCACAACCTGTCTCGCCACGTATGAGAACAGTACTTTGAGTGCGAGCAACTTTGCGTATCAAAGTCAGAACTTCTTCCATCGCACTCGAACTGCCAATCAGTTTGGCGGAGCCTGATAGCGAGGACTCGGATTGCTTTTCCAAGGCTGCTGAATTCCGCTTGAGCTCGCGTCGAGCTGCAACTCGTTGCAACAACGATTGCAGCTCGGATAACCGGCATGGTTTGCTCAGATAATCGATCACACCAAAGCGTAATGCCGACACCGCGGATTCGAGCGACTGCTTGCCAGTGAGGACGATTGCTTCGGTTTTTGGTGAAAGGGTTGCAGCCCGCTCGATCACTTGAATGCCGTTCATTCCAGGCATGTCCAAGTCCACGATCAGACAGTCAAACGTTTCTCGTTCGAGCGCTGCGACAGCCGTATAGCCATCTGGGCAAACAGTGACGCGATGTCCCAAATGCGGCAACTCCATGCGCATCAACTCTTGTAGCGATGGTTCGTCATCGGCAAACAAAATGGAGAGCTGGCTAGGCTGCGATTTTTTCATGGGTATTGTCATAACTTTGATTGTTGGCAGGTTGATTAGGCAAAATCACTTCGAATCGAGTGCCGCAGTTCGGCCCTTGGCTTTTGGGTGTAATACGGCCACCGTGGTCCGCGATGATTCGGCTGGTGATGGGAAGTCCGAGGCCCGTTCCACGACCATCGCGTCGTCGCGTGAAGAACGGCTCGAAAAGATGCTGCAAAACCTCCTCGGTCATGCCGCATCCATTGTCTTCGATCACCAACCGAACCGAGTCATGCAGAGCCTCAAGCGTGATGGAAACAAACCCATCACTTCGAGCTGGATCCAAAGATTCAAGCGAATTGGTGAGCAGGTTCAGGACCACTTGTTTCATTTCTTGAGGGCTAGCCCAAGCGATCATCGGCATCGGACGAGGTTGGAATTCGATTCTTCGAGTTCGAAATTGACCAAGATGTCGTACCATATCTACGACATCGCCCACAATCTCATTCATGTCGATCGAATGCTTGCGTTGTTCGGTCCCCAGTCGAGAAAAATCGAGCAGCTTTTCGGTAATTCCTTTGCAGCGAAAGGCCTCGTCTTGAATTCGACGCAAGTAGGTGCGGAGCGTATCTAGATCGAAACCTGAAGGGGGTGTTTCGCTGGCGTTTTCATCGTCAGCTGCAATTGGGTGAAGGATTCGATGGAGCCGTGACTCGAGCGCCTCGGCGCTCCAAGCGATAGAAGCCAATGGGTTATTGATTTCATGAGCGACACCAGCCGCTAAGAAGCCGACGCTGGCAAGCTGTTCGTTGCGAATCACTTCCTGAGATCGCTCGCGAACTTGATCATTGAGATCGCGCTGAATACTCAGAAAACTCGCGGCGCCTAAGTTAACTGCATCAGCCAGCTCCGACAGTTCGTCTTTGCTGTCGATATGAATGCGATGTGCAAAGTCACCTGCGGCAACACGTCGCGAAGCGGCCAGGAGCTCTTTGAACGGCCTGATGACCGCGATTCTTGCATAAAGCAATAGTCCGACCAGCAAAAAAGTGGCCAAGGAAGCGCTGCTCCATGCCAAGATGATCCAAGTCCGATAACGAGATTTGACCTCTTCTTTGAAACTAGCCATACGATCGCCGAAGAAGGTCGGTAGTTTGTGTGCTAGCTTCGAGAGTCGTTCGAGATCTTGCATTTGTTGAAGGGCTTTTTCGATCTTGTGCGATTCAAGCAGAATCAAATGGCGAAGTGAGATCGCGTTGAGTATTTCTGTTAGCTCCGCCGATGTAGCAAATTCCTCAGTCAAGTCGGACAAAAACGGGTCATCGATGTCCGATTGCTCCAAACGAGACTTGTAGCGTGCGAGAACGACGCGGACGTGATGCAATTTTTCACTGAATTCTCGCTGGCTTTGCAACGCTTCTATCGAACGAATCCCAATGTCCAATTCTTTGGGGGACAACGGGTAATCCGAGGGGTCACGCAAGTCCATCTGCTGAAACGAGAGTCGCAAATCGTCGATGGATCGTGTCAGTTCAGCAGTAAAAGGCATCTCGGAAGCGCGGCTGCTCAACGTGGTTGCAAGATCGCGATAGGCGTACACGCCGCGAAAACTACTGTAGCCAAGAACAGCGATGACAAGCCCAAGTACGACCATCGAAACGAGCAGTTTCTTGCGAATCGTCGATCTAGAAATCCAAGGTATGCCCATAGTTCCAGTCCATTGTTTCAGGTTACTCGCAGGGGGGGCCCCCGACGCTTTTGCGAGGAGCTTGCTGTTTTGCTTCGCAGAAGGTGGAGGTACTGAGTACGCCTTCGGCTGACTGTTAAACGACTAAGTCAACAACCGTACGTCTACGGCTCAGTTGGTGCAAACAAATCATCAACGTACGAACCCTTCCTGTGAGACGCCGCGAAAGGAAGTTTGCGGATAACTGGGCAGAGGCGGTGCCACTTGCTGCGGCGTAATAGCCTGCGGTCCCGTCTGTCCCAAATTGACCACCTTGTAGCCGTTCATGCCGGGCAACTGGAACTGAGTCATGTTATCTGGGGCTAAACTATTAACGACGTATGAGGCGATTGAGATTTCGAGCTCTATTAAGTCGCTGCCAGCAGGCATCAACTGAACTTTAACCTGATGAGGTAGGCACGATTGAATGGAGGAATAATACTCATGTTTAGCCTGAGTTGCATTCGCAACCAAACGACCTGTTGGATCTCGCAAGAACACTTGACGGCTATAGCCGAATTTAGGGTCGACAACCAAAGTGCGAGTGAAGTTTCCGATGGGCGAGGGTTCTGGCGTCGTAAGTTCGACCATGCCATCGGCCCGCGTGACAGGATCAGCCATGGGCTTATTCAAATCGATATCACAAACCCCCATCGCCTGGATCAGCCAAACAGGCGAAACCGGCAACACGGGACGATTGGGCTGAGCATCAAACTCGACATGCCGGGCATAGTACATTTCTTTCGTCAGACCCGCGCGGATGGTCATCCAGAATTCATCGTCGTTGCTGCCGATGTCGACGCCCGCAACTCCGGCAACACTGGCTGTCATTCGGAACCGCTTTTCGCGGGCCCAAGTCACGTTGGTATTGATGGTGCGCTCATTGTTGACATTTACCGTAACCGAATTGGACTGGAGCGACTGAACATTGCGAGAGCGATTGATCGCTTCGGTGAGCTGGAACAAGGTAGGAGGACTCGTGAACAATGGCTTTGGCTGAAACTCTGGAATCGATCGCCGCGGCATGCAAGTGGCACCACCGGTAACGAACGTCAAAAGAACAATCGCCAAGCACTGCAATGCTCTCAAGGATTTTGACTCCTTCGGTCCGAAAGAGATGTCGGGCGAATTAGGTTTCACAGTAAAGCAAGTCGATCAGTTTCTGGTGCAAGTGTGGAACGCGATCAGGAGTTGGTGTTTGGGCAGGTACTAGGAACTCGCGCCCGCTTGATGGATAAGTCAGTTGCAAATGCGAAGGCTCCTCCTCGGAGCCATCGCTCGGCGAATCCGTGAGCAAGCGTCGTCGGATCAACAGGACCGCCAGGAGGTACGCGAGATCGCCATCCTCCGGCTGTTCGCACAATTTTTCTAAGGCATCGAGCAGAACTAGCGTCGGCGCCAATGTCAGTTTTCCAGTTCGTTTGGCTGGCATTTGACTTACCCACCAACCGACCGTTTTTTCTGGAGGTCCATGCCAATGCTCTTTGCTAAAATCCTGGCGAACCAGCTCGCTGCCTCGTTCGAGCACAACAGAGTAGTATCGCTCGCCGGGTTCGAACGGGCGGTCTCCTTTGTGGCATTTACGCGAGCTTCGTTGAATGGTGAATTCCTGCATGCTTTCGCTTTTAGAGAAAAACGCGAACAAAATCTAGACCAGGAAAAGCGCCCTAAGTCCGAGATTCAAGGGCCAATTACCGAAACAACGGTGAATTCCACTAGCAAGCGAGCCCTTTCAGGATTGAACAATTTGCTTCTTGGATGATACTGAAGCTGCGAGTTTTGCTTGAAATCCAGCGCGGATTATTTCCCATCGAAACCAATTGTGTTTGAATTTTTTTGTTCCTTACTAGCTGCCCCGGTTCTCCCAGCGACGATTCTGCTCGGTGTGCTTGTGGCATGGAGCTTGATGACCATTGTGATCGGCGGGCTCGATAGTCACCTCGCCGCTTCATGGCATTTTCATAATCCATTTTCGGACGCAGGTCCGCTAGCCGGCGGTGGCCATGTGGACGCAGACGGGATAGGACATTCGGTTGCCCATACCCTGGGTGATGCCATGGGTTCACTTGTGATGGTTCCGATGAAGTGGCTGAACCTGAAGCAACTGCCACTTGTATTGTGGGCTGGAATCTTCACGATCAGCTGGTGGTCTGTCTCAATCTTAATCTGGGTTGCAATAGACACAGCGTTCGTGAGGGAGCCTGGCCCAATGGTCATTTCCCTAATGATCTTGAGGAATTTGCTATTGGGTTTGTTGGCGACCAAGGCCATGACACAACCTATGCGAGGTTGGTTTGACACCAAGGAATTGACCTCTGTCTCTCTCGTCGGACAAGAAGCTGAGATAAGTTCCTTTGACGCCACACCTGAAAATGGTCAAGCGAAGTTCAAGACGGATGGTGCCCCATTGCTTCTCAATGTGCGAACAGACGGACCGCATGTTCCCAAAGGGACTCGTGTCTGGCTGACCCACTACGACCCTAAAAAACGCATCTACATCGTATCTGCGACAACGACCACATCGAACACTACCTCCACCGGATCTAAGTCATGACAATTATCGTAACGGTTCTCGCTATCGTTTTCGTCGGGTTGCTTTTGATCGTCGCACTTGCCATCATCGCCGGTAAGTTCTACGTCAAGGTCGGACCGGATGAGGCTATCGTAAAAACGGGAATGGGAGGACTAAAAGTCGTCATCGATGGCGGGTCGCTTATCTGGCCCGTGATCCATCGTTACGAAAAGATGGACCTGACGTTGAAGAGTTTCGAAATCGCACGAGAAGGTGCTGAGGGACTCATCTGCAAAGACAATATCCGTGCTGATATCAAAACCGCATTCTTCATACGTGTAGACAAAACGGCCGAGGAAATCAAAGAGGTCGCTCAATCTATCGGCTGCAAACGGGCATCTCAAATCGAAACCATGCGTGAACTCTTCGATGCCAAATTCTCCGAAGCCCTCAAAACCGTAGGGAAGCAGTTTGAATTCGTCGAACTCTACGACAAACGGGATAAATTCAAGAACGAGATCCTGAAAGTCATCGGAACCGATCTCAACGGTTACCGCTTGGATGACTGTGCAATCGACTACCTCGAGCAGACTCGTCTAGAACTGCTCAACCCAAACAACATCTTAGATGCCGAAGGTATCAAGAAGATCACCGAGTTGACATCCCAAGAAAAAATCAAAGAGAACCACTTCACCCGCGAACGAGAAAAAACTCTCAAGAAGCAGGACGTGGAAGCACAAGAAGCGATTCTCGAATTGGAACGCCAACGTATTGAAGCGACTGAACGTCAGAAGAGAGAAGTGGCCGAAATCCAAGCGCGCGAAAACGCAAGCGCAACGAAATCGCGAGAAGAAAATCGATTGGAAGGAGAACGCGCTCGCATCAATACCGAAGAGGAAATCGGAATCGCTACCCAGAACAAGGATCGAACCATTCTGGTAGCCCAAAGAAATAAAGAGCGGACCGACGGAATCGAATTGGAGCGAATTCAACGAGATCGGCAATTGGAGGTAACCGAACGGGAACGAGTCGTCGGGCTAGCGACCGTCGAAAAAGACAAAGCCCTCGAAACAGAACGACGCAATATTCAAGAAGTGATTCGAGAACGCGTTATGGTTGAGCGATCCGTGGTCGAAGAGAAACAGAAAATCTTGGACACTGAAGCGTTTGCTGCTGCCGACAGAACGAAACGTGTAGAAGTCACCGCCGCGGAGATGGCCGCCGAACAGTCGCTCGTCAAAGAGATCAAAGCAGCTGAGGCAGCACTCAAGTCGGCCGAAAGTCAGACAGCACAGATTCGTCTCGAGGCCGAAGCTGGTCGCGACCAAGCAGAAAAGAAATCAGAAGGCATGAAGCTGATGGCGGACGCTTCGCGGGCAGACTTCGCGGCAAAAGGCTTAGCCGAAGCCGAAGTCATGCTGGCCAAGGCCAATGCGACACAAGATCAAGGTTTGGCTGAGGCGCGCGTGCTCAAGGAAAAGTACAATGCAGAAGCCCAGGGTATCACCGAGAAGGCAAATGCAATGAAGATTCTCGATACCGTTGGCAAAGACCACGAAGAGTTTAAATTGCGTCTGGAAAAGGATAAGCAAATCGAGATTGCTGCCATCTCGGCTCAAAAGTCGATCTCCGAAAGTCAAGCGTTGGTGTTGAGCGAAGCTCTACGATCAGCCAAGATCGATATCATCGGTGGAGATGGCCAGTTTTTCGATCAAATCAGCTCCGCTGTGCAAGGCGGCAAGGCAATCGATCGATTTGTCCTGAGTTCAAAGGTTGCGACGGACATCAAGGACACCTTCTTTTCGGGAAACCCAGAACAGTTCAAGGAACGACTGGGTGGTTTACTCGAACAGTTCCACTTGGACTCAGGTGACATTAAGGATTTGAGCGTTGCTGCTTTGATCGCCAAGCTGCTCTCAAGCGGTGGTAGCGACGGTGTCAGGAACCAGCTAATCCAACTCCTTGGGGTCGCAGGTAATCTGAATCTAGCGGACAAGCCTGTAACGAAGGTGATCGGCTAGATGTTGCAGTGCATTCCAAGACGGGGCTCAACGCCGTGAACGATTTCCTCCCAATTAAAGCTGGCTTTTGTGTAGCGAAAGTCGTCAAGACTTTCGACTGCGTCGCCTAAACGACCGAAACTCTTGACGAGTTTCGCTACAGAAGAACTATAGAACGAGGATAACACTACGCCTATATTTGCTCGCCTACTTATGCTGGCCACCTCTTCCGCCGCTTGGTCCATTTTTCCCTGCGTGCGGGACACCGTTTGAATTCCCCGCCCCGGGCCCGCGCGAGTCGTTACCAGCTTTGGGTCCTTGGTCGGTACCTTTCTTTGTAGGGCCATGCCCGCTTGGCCCTAGTCCGTCTGGACCGCCAGGTCGATGCTCATCCCCTTTGCCCCTCGGGGGTTTGGGGGGCCTGCCGCTTTCCTTATCAGGTTTAGGTGGGCGCGCACCATGGCCTTGTTCACCAACGCTTGCTCCACGCCCAAGTGAGCCGCTGGCCCCGCCCGGGCCGCTACTGCGGGCACCGCCTCCTCCATGCCCTTTCCCGCCACCACCAGCTCCCCCCCCACCCGGCCCGCCGGCATATGCATTGGCGAATGCTGTGATCGATACAGCCGTGAGAAAATAACCGGCGATTCTTAGCGTCATGAATTTGACTCCGACAAAAGGACAGCTTTGATTAACTAGTGGGACACCAACCTGTGAACTCTAACTAGAAACATAGGTCGAAAAAGTCTGGAAGGTGCGAAACTCGTCAAGAGTTTCGGTCGTTAAGGCAATGCAGCCGAAAGTCTTGACGACTTTCGCTACACAAAAGCCCGTCATTAGCATCCCAAGTTTTGTCCGGTTCGGGCTGGTCCCGACCGGACACCGCTTTGGTGTTCTAATGGTCATCGTGATGAAAATAACAACTCCGAATTCGTCGCACCGCCAATGGCGGTGCGACGAATTCGGAGTTGTGCAACAGGGGACAACGCGAATCTAGAACTCCAAAGCTGCGGACGGTGGGGACAAGCCCCCGCCATCCTGAATTGCTTGATAGCGTTGCCGAAAGCCGAAAAGCGGCTAGAAGACAAAATCGCATCGACTCGCCCATCGATGGCTTCAAGATGATTTAGGTCTGAACTTTTTATTTGCCCACACTGTGAGCTTCTCGCGAAAAATCTTCGAGTTATGACGTATATCGGTGGGTAGTTTTGTCGGGTAAACCACCACCCGTTCTACTGCCTGACTGCGCGGGTTTGCTCGCAGCTGGGTCAAGACCACGTCTAGCAACTGATCGTTGCCAAGTTTCCGGCCGTGCGTCCCTTTGGGCCACGGTTCAATGATCACCATCGGCGTTTGCGAACCACGCTCTCCCGATCCAATCAAGGCAGAACGATAGATCTCAGGGTTTGCATTGACGATAGCTTCGATGGTTTCCGTGAAGAGAACTCTTGGGCCAGTGATCACGCGATGCGTCTTGCGACCACAAAACCAAAATCGATTTTGAGCATCAAGGTATCCAACATCTCCCATGCGATGCCAAATTGCTTTGCCATCTTTGACTTTGTGGATAGCATTTTGATCTGGACGAGTCATATAGGTTTTCGAAACAACTGGACCGCTAACCATCAATTCGCCAATCTCACCCAGAGGCAACTCTCGTGTCTTCGATATATCGTCCATCGGTCCGTCGTCGATTGCGATGATGCGCCAGCGAATGCCCGAGAAAGGATTGCCGACACAGGTGCCCGCACCTTGTCGCGTTAACGCGGCTGTCTCGTGCAATACCGTCCTCGATTCAATCGATGCGATAGGCAATGCTTCAGTCGCCCCGTAGGGTGTATACATGCAACCATCTGGATGCATGGCCGCTCGCATTTGTTCCAAGATTCTTGGTGGAACCGGCGCCCCTGCCGACAACACACAACGTAGCGATTCCACTCGACGTCCTGTTGTCGCACAGAAGCCGCCCACTTTCGTCCACAGCGCAGGCGAACCGAACGATTGATTGATCTGCCATTGATCGATCGCATCGAGGAGCCGAATAGGATCTACATCCGCAGGCCGAATCGGATTCATGTCCGGCAAAATCGTCGTCGTTCCCATGACGGCATTAAACAGCCCAAACAATGGAAAGCAGCTCAAGTCACGGCCGCCGGGCTTGATCTCATAGTGACCAGCCACTTGATCGATCTGAGCATTGAATGTGCCATGTGTATAAAGGACTCCCTTGGGTGGCCCAGTACTGCCCGTGGTGAAGATGATGGCGGCTGGATCGTCCAGTTGCGTGGGAGGCAATCTCAAGTCCTGAGGCGAATGCCTTTCCAATGCGTCCAAGGTAACGCTAGGAAGTCCAGGCAGCCAACGCCCCGCTGTTACATTGAGCTTGGCGCTCGGGAATCGCGATTGGAAGAAACGCAGGATGGCGTGAGCCATCGGAATGGCAATGAAACCATCCGGCTTCGTGGCCGCTAAACACTCGATGAGGTTCTTGCGTCCCATTCCGGGATCGATCAACACCAGTGTTGCCCCCGACTTGAGCACGGCAAAGACCAACGCAATAAAGTCCTCACCGAATCGAACCAGCAAACCAATACGTTTGCCGGGACCAATCCCCATGCTTTGCAATCCAGCCGCAATCGACGAGGACCGATAGTCCAAATCCGCCATCGAAATCGTGTCGTAGGTCCGATGGTCGCGTTGACGATGAGAACCTCGAGGAGACGCAATTGCAATGGCGTTGGGAGCAATCGCAGATTGTGCACTCAGTCGAGCCCCCACGTTGGCATGGGCTGCTTCAAGGCGACTGGCATCGATGAAAACTGGTCCCGGGGCTCCCGAGTCCGCTGAGTGGAACAACAAAATGATTACTTGATCGTGATGGGAATGACTAACTTTGCCCCAGACTCGTTTTGCACAATGGCGGCGTCGAGGTCGATTGCCGCTTCGTTGAATTTGGGAGGTCCGAAGCCACGTTTAGGATTCGAGGAAAAACCATATCGCTCGATTGGAATGCCGAATGAATTTTTGTCCAGCCGAGAATTGTCGTTTTCGTCATGATAGGCAGAAACTGCGATTTCGCTTCTGTCTTTTGCGGTGGGGAGCTGGATCGCCAGAATGACCTCGGCCTTCGAATCGAGAACGGCTGTCGATTCCTTTGCGATCGCATATTCCAGATCATTAAAATGGGCTTTGCCCAAGTAGACGGCGACCCGACAAATGCCTTTGTCGTTGGCAAAACCTTCTACTTGTACGATCAACTTCAACTGGGTCCCGTTCGAAGTTGCAGCTGCAACTATTTCCTCTCCAGACGGAGAAGGTGGGGATGGTATTGTTGGCTCGGCCTGAGAGTGTCGGCTTGGGAGCTGCGTAGGTTGCCGATCGCAGCCGAGCAACAAACTGCAATACAACCCAAGCCCAAACATGATGCCTATCTCAAATCCCTTCCTCGGTGAACGGAAGGAAAAAACACGACACGCTTCGTCGCCCGATTCTAAGCTGGATTCGCCGGAATTCAGCTCTTTCTGAATTCTGGCGAATCCAGCTACGGTCGCTTCCATTCTGACGCTCTTCTTCATCAAGATCGGTTCAGCCTCGGTCAAATGAAAACACGGCGATTGAAGACGACCCATTCGATCACCAACAACAGCAAACCGGCCAGCAAAATCCAACGCCATGTCTCCTGTCTCGCTTGAACGACACTGCTCGTTGCCGCTACTTTTTCGTAACCCATTTTGACCGAATCGGCGACGGTCAAATCACTTTCACGGTTAGAAAACAAATTGACGCAGAAAGACTCGACAGGTTTCTCAACCCCTTTGGCGAACACTTGATAGATACCCATTTCGTCCGTTTTGGTGAAGGTGTATCGGCTCTCATCGCCACGTACTAGATCTGTCGTCTGCCCGTCCGGAGCGACCACTCGATAGTCCTGAAATCGACTGGAGAGCATCAGACCAATGGGCCAACCTGGCTGCACCGAGGGGGACGAAGATTCCGTGACGCCGCCACCGAGGTACTCAACCGCAGAATAGACAAAGACAGGAAAACTGCGTCGAGCCCACCAGTTGGTATTTCGAGCTGATCCCTCGTTGGTTTTCTGAACGATCGAAAAGCCTAGTACTGCATCCTGAAACGGCCCGCGAGGTGCAATTCCAAAAACAGGGCCGTCCGAGCTGGTCATCAAAACCGTTCCCGATTCACCCGGCTCCACGGTCCTGGCCTCCACAATCTCTACAGCTCCCATTTCCAAAAACTGCGTGATCGAGTTGGAGCGATTGACGTCGAGGATAAAAATGGGGCCTTTGGGTTCGCCAAATTTCCAGCCAACATTCTTGGCATCCTCTTTGGACTCCTCAGCCGGCTTGGGCGTTGCAACTTGTGGTGGCACGCTGCCGATGAACAGAGTGTTGCTCGACGGCATTTGCATTGGAGAACATTGATCGAAAATGACCAAGTCATAGGTCGCATTGAGAGTCGCATCAATGTACTTTGGGTCGGTAAGAAACGTTGGGCTTTCGACTTGAACGGAGGCGATCTGCTGCACCCTCGGAGTCTGCAACGCTGTCTCCAAAGCATTGTTACCTGGAGTCACCAACAGGACGCTGATCTGCTTGAGCGGTCGGATCGCAGCATACGCCACGTTGTCGACCGCCAGCGCGTCCTCATAGTCCAACGTCAGTTTCAATTGCCCCTCGTCGGTATCTGTTAGCTCGAATAGCAAACCGGCTTCTTCGCCCGCTTCTACGCTGCCCGCGGACGCATCCAACAATTTGCCATCAAACTCGAGTGAGGCCGTGAAGTCGACTTTTTGGTCACCCCGATTCGTGATTCTCGCAAAGGCTTCTAGTTTGTTCGCTTTGTCCTCATTTCGTTGCACAGCGAAGCTCAAAATGCCCAAGTTGTTCGTCTTGGTCTCGCCGATCGGAATGTACTCGATCTTGAGTTTCCCCATTTCAAAATCGCCGAGGTCACCGAACGCACCGTCGCTCAAAAGATAGACCGTGGCGGGAACCGCGTCGGCAACCATGATGTCACTCAAGTTGTCAAAGCTCGATCGGCCAGGATTCGCGAGTCCAGCAGCGGCCCGCAACGCTTCGCTCACATCTGTACCCCGAGATGTCGTCGGAATGGATTCCACCGCGTTAAAAAGTCGGTTTCGATCCTTGGTAAACCCTTGTCGCACATCGGCCCGATCGGAGAAGGCGATCACCATTCCAACGTCGTCCGCCGACGTGTCCGAAAGCAGTTCTCGCACCTTCTTTTTGGCCAAGTCCAATCGGTTCGGTGATACATCGGTCGCTTGCATGCTGGCAGAGTTATCGATGATGTAAATGCGTCGCTCCCCAACACGACTTTGTCCGCTCCAACCGGGTCGCAAGCAGGCGAAAATCAAAAGAGCCAAGAACAGCAACTGCAAATACAACAGCAAGTTCTTGCGAAGCCTCTGCCAAATGCTGTTCACGTGCACATCTTCCAGCGTTTTGCGCCAAAGGAGCGTACTGGGTACAGCCAGTTCCTTTCGTTTCAGTTTCAAAAAGTAGAGACTGAGAACCGCGGGTGGCACCGCCAAAATCATCAGCCACTGCAATGGGCCAAGAGCACTGATCCAGTTCATCGCACGAGTCCTTTGCTGCGAAGGTATTCATTGACAAGCACATCTGCTGCTTGATCGCTTCTAGCGGGGACATACGTGATCGAACGTTTGTTGCAGAATGACTTCGCTTGCTCGATAAAGGCGGCCAAGGTTTGTTGGTATCGATTGAGCAGTCCAGCGGAGATGGATACTTCTCTTTGGTCACCGTCTTCGCAATCTACCAATTTCAGGTCTCCTTGAGCCGCAGGATTAAGCTCCTCAGGGCTCAACAAGTGAATGAGGAAAATGTCCATCTCGCGAGCGACCAACATTCGAAGGGCTGCTTCGTAACCGGACTTGTTCATCAAGTCGGTCACAAGCACCACGATTCCTTTGCCGGTGTTCTTGACGCAGAATCGTTTGATCGATTCCGACATCGTGCAGGCCGAGGCAACGCAGGATAGCGACTCAAGATGCCCAATCAATCGATGCGCGGATGACTTGCCGCGGATCACAACCGGACTGGCCGACGTTTCAAAGCTGGACACAGAAACGCGATCGCCACGGCACAAGCCGATGTAAGCGAGACTGGCCGCGATTTGTTTTGCGACGAAAAATTTGCTTGGGTCACCAAAATCCATCGACATGGAATCGTCAATAATGGTGTAAAAATGGAGGTCTTCTTCTTCGAGAAAGATCTTGAGGTACAGCCGATCCATTCTGGCGAACAGATTCCAATCGATAAACCGCAAGTCATCGCCACTGACGTAATTCTTGAAGTCTGCGAATTCGACACTCTGCCCTTTGCGTTTGCTTCTTCGCTCCCCCTTCATCCGACCGCGGAAGATCTTTCGGCTTACCAGCTCCATGCGTTCTAGTTTGGCCATCGTTTCCGCGGAAAGAAGAGCCGAGGAAGGCTTGGAAGAGCGAATTGTAGAAGTCTCAGCCATGGGCAACTGACAAGGTGAGTGGCGCGAATATTCGATAGTCCCCAAGTTTAGCAAGAAAAAACGCAACCTGCATAATACGACGCCGGAAAGTGAGATAAATCGCTGGCTATGCTAGGATTCGCGGTCGTCTAACGGTCTGCCGTAGGCGTACCGCGTTCTTTTGGCAGTACACCTACGGCTGACGGTTAAACGAAGTCCCCTCTCCAAACAGCTTTCGCCCTTGTAAGATGGCATGGTTGTAGAATGGCTTGTCGGTCTCATGCATTTCCTATCATGAGTTGTCGGTCCAAATTTGAGGATAGCGAGCGGATTATGCGAGTTCAGTTTGGTATCCGATCGTTATTCGTCGTTTTCGTAGTCGTCGCGTTGGGGACTTGGTTGATTGTCGACAGCTTTCGCAATAGGCCGCTACAATGGGAGCCTTATTCATCAGCGACTCTCCAGCTTGCACTCCAACGCAACCAATCCGTGTTGATCACGCTGTCTGCAGATTGGGATCCGATTTGCGCGTATCATGAAACGACTGCCATCAATAGCGATGATTCTTATCGTTTCATAAGGGATCACGGATTGGTCACGCTTCGCGCTGATATGACGAACAGCGATCCTGCGGTTGTTCAATTGTTAAGAGACAATGGATTGGTTTCCATACCTGCGTTCCTTCTCTACCATCCCGCTTTCCCACACGATCCGTTGATACTCAAAAACGCAGTCTCAAAAGAGCGATTGCAAGCTGCAATTCGGCTCAATGCGAAACGGGCGATAGCCCCAATCGGGCAAACGCTGTGAAGCATTTTCCTCGACGGAAAACAGGCTATTCTGTAGCGAAAGTCGTCTAGACTTTCGGCTGCACTGCATAAACAACCGAAACTTTAGACGAGTTTCGCTACAAAATGTTTCACTGCGTTGCCTTTCGGGGCTCGTCTCTCGATTGGTCTTGACACCGTGGCTTATCAGCCACGGCTAGGAATATGTCGGCCTTTCAGGCCTTGCTACAATCTACCGTTTTCAATCGAGGAGTGATCGTGATTGACCGAGTCTCGGCTACCGTTCGGCCTGATGGGAAGCCTGCTGGCTATCAGCTTTGGCGAGACCTGCTATTTCTTCATTGGGAGGTGCCTGCGAGTCTTCTTCAATCACTCATTCCGAAGCCACTGATCGTTGATGAGTTCGAGGGGAAAGCGTTTATCGGTCTTGTTCCGTTTGTGATGAAAAACGTCCGCCCTCGATGGTGGAAACTGGGGTCTGGTTTCAACTTTTTGGAAACCAACATGAGAACCTATGTCGTACATCAAGGGATGCCTGGAGTCTACTTTTTCTCCTTGGACGCGAACTCCGTCATCGCCGTATTGGCCGCCAACCTCGGCTGGAGCTTGCCGTATTATGTGGCTCGTCAATCGATCCGCCAGAACTCTGAACGCATCGCGTACTCGAATGCCCGAATCGGTTCGAAAGCTGCAGTGCAGGTGGAGTACTCCATTGGCGAACATCTCGGACCATCGGAACTCCATTCCTTGTAGCACTTCCTACTGGAACGTTACCTTCTTTTTGTAGAGCGGCATGGAGTAATGCATTCCGGGCAAGTCTCTCACAAACCTTATCCAGCTCAGCGAGCCACAGTACTATCGCTGAAGCAAACGATGCTTGAGGCCGTTGGCCTACCCAAAACGGATCGCCCTCCAGACTATGCGCACTATGCTACAGGGGTCGATGTCGAGGTGTTCCCAATGATGGCCCGGCCATGAAGCCCTGGAGACCGTTTTCTTACTTCGCGCGGCGATTTGAACAGCACTGCTGCGCATCGAATCAAAAATTGATTAGTATGGAGTACTGAAACTTCACCGTGCGTTCTTCGGCTGGTTTCAGAACGATTGTCCAAAGCAGTTCGTTTCGCTTGTTCACGGTCCAAACTCCTTCTTCGCGAAGATCGACTTTGGGAGAGTCATCCCCTTTGATGTAGTCGCCGGAGAACTGGCGTTTGATGCTCATTTTTGTTTCCGTTGGACGGCCGTTGCTTAGGCGAAGCTCACCATTGACCGTGACTTTCCTAAATCGTCGGCCACCAATATTGACGAGATCGCGTTCGGACTTAGCGGGATCCCCGACTTGGCTTTCGTACTCGACATGCCTTGCGCGAATGCTGAGGGCCTTGTTGACTCGCAGAGTCGCTTCTTCGTTTTTGTTGGTCCAAAGCACTTGCCCCTGGCCGCTGAAATTGTCGCCTGTCAGCACGGTGGCTGGGGCTGTCGTCATTGGAAACGGCAGCATGTTTTTAAACTTCAAAGCATCCCATACGTCGTCTTGCATCTGTTCACCCGTGTTCGGATCGACATTATGATTGTTTGTGGGGGCGCCCCATTCATCCCGATTGTCTGGAATGGTCCACTGGACAATGCGTTCGTAATCGACCTGCGCCGCACCGGTCGACAACGCAATAGAGTCTCCTTTCTTAAGCGAGCGTTTGCCGATGGAGTGGTAAAACAAATCGATGGTGTCACCCACGTTGGGGGCAACGACTGGTTCCGATCCATCATCGCCACCTCGCCGATTGCTCGCCACTTGTCCCATGCCCTGGACCATGACGGCGTTGCTGCCTCCCCGTCGTTCGTCAAGTTGCTGAAAGAAATGCGTCCATGATTGTGTTGCCGCAAGGGGTGAGATCACTTGGCTAAATTGCACACTTGGGTAACCGCTGATCACGGAGACTTCCGTATCCTTTAGATCGACAAGCTCATTTCGAATCACGGCATTTTGCTCAATGGCCAATCGCTTGGCGTTGATCAAGGTGATTTTGTAGCTAGGGGCCCAACTGAGCCCATGGGCGAGATAACTGATTCGAGCCATAGTGCTTGCTGACTTGGCTGCGTTGTCCAAAAGTAACACAGGCTTGTTCTCCATCACCGGATCGCGTTTTGGACTTCCTTCGGCGTCGACAGAAGCGATCTCGTTGAGATCGATGTACGAGATTCCTTTTTCGGTATTGAGCAAAAGAAATCGGCTCGGGTTGGACGCTATCGGTGCCACACTGCGCGAGAATAATGTGGTGTAGGGCGACCACCCTGTGTTGTCCGAAGCCAAATCTGTTTCCGGTTTCGGAATTCGGACAACCGTTCCCGTCACTGGCGTCTTGGCGTTCTTGCCATAGACCGTAACCTTGAGACCGGCTAACTCATCCTGAAGATTTTGCCCAAGCGAAGGCTGGTTCTTCATTGCAACGCGTCGCATCTCAACACGCGCTTCTAATGGTCCATTGCTTTCCACAAAGAAGGTTCCGTGAATGGGTTCTGGAACATCCGCAACACGAACGGTGCCATTGCCGGGTAAAGCAACTTCGCGTTTGATTACGGCTAGTCCGTTTTTGAATAACCCGACCGAAACCACTTTGCTTTCGACTTCCTTTTCGTCGTCCGCAGCAAAGGCGAAGCAAGGCTGGAAATGCAAGCAGAACACGGCAACCAGTGCCGAATTATGAATGAAGTTGCGTCGAAAAGAGGCAGGCATGGTTGAGAGTCCTTCGTTTCAAGTGCTAACAATTGATCTTGGAGACAATGTACCATTGGAGACCAAAGTGAAAGTCAGGAAATTGTCAGGCTTTTGTGTAGCGAAAGTCGTCAAGACTTTCGGCCGCATCGCGGAAACGACCGAAACTCTTGACGAGTTTCGCTACAAAATGCTTCAAAACGGATCCGAAACTGGGCAATAGGGGAATCGAATGGTAACGTTTAGGCATCTTCCCCAACAGTACGAATCCGCCCGATGGGTTCTTTGGACAAATCGATGACGGCTCCTTCATCTAAAGTGACGGAAATTTCGTCATATCTCCATTTTCCACCCGCGCGAGTTCCTCTTACGTGGACTTGAGCGGTCCCTCGAGGCCCTGTCACTGGGAAGGTAATATCGGCCTCACCATTCTCGTTTTGAAGATTTATGTTTCCTTGCACAAGGAAGCTGGGTTTAATCGGCTCTCCGATTGCGTCCTTGACGTCCTCACTCGCCAGAACCCGCTTAAGGCCGGTTTGGTATGGTTCGGAGGATTTCAGTGCAGCGAAGACTCCGAATCCTAGCATTCCCAATCCGCCACAACAGCAGACACCGATCAAAGTTATGCAGCCAAGGGGAAAGACAACCCAAGGCCATATCCGTCGTTTCTTCGGACCATTCGCATTCGTTTGTGGTGAATCGAACGTAGCCGGCGTAAAGGACATGGCAAACTTTCCACTTTAAGTGATTGTAGTTAGAACTGTTTTTATTCTACGTCAGTATCGCCTGAACGCCATACTTGCGCCAATCGCCGGCAAGACACCATCGAAACGGAAAGCGACCAAGCTTTGGCGTTAGTTGCGGTTATCAACGTAGATGGGCTAGAACGCGAGTTTCTCGGCGAATTGCGGGCGTGCGTAACTTGGGCGGGCATTTTGATTGCCACGTCTGTTCGGTCTTGATCAGCGGGTTTAAGATAGAGAGGAACGTGAGCATGCTGCTTCCAGTGCCACCTTGGACCTTTCCCTCGAGACTTAAGGGCTACGTGTTTTACTCTGGTCGCGAATTCCAACTTGAGGTGTTGTATGTCTGGGCCGGACGAAGACAAGTTGAAACCGAACGAAACGCAAATTGGATCGGCATTTCCGAACCAAACCACAGATTTTTCGGTTACGACGAATACGAGAGTACCCGATCCGAATTCAGCTTCGATCGATATCTATTCAACTCAATTCGCCAATGCGACAATGCGTTCGGACGGCAATGTTCCGTCCGCCCCAGCACAGTCGGTAGGAACAACCAACAAGATTGACTTCCCCTCGGACATCCCAGGCTTCGTCGTCGAGGGCGAATTGGGCCGTGGTGCCTTTGGCGTCGTCTATCGCGCACGTGATGAATTGTTGGACCGCAAGGTGGCCATCAAGAGGCCGCTGATCAATAACCCTGCCCATAGGCAGCAATATATCGACGAAGCGAAAAAGGCGGTCAAACTGGATCATCCGTCGATCGTGCCCATCTACCAAGTTGGAATGACGGCCAATCAGGAACCATTTGTCGTTCAGAAGCTGATTGAAGGTTCAACGTTACGCGAAATTCTCCAGAAGGGCGATCTTCGATTGCCTATCATGCAGACTGTGGACATCATTCGCCAGGTTTGCTTGGCGGTTGATGCTGCACACACAGCAGGGATCGTCCATCGAGATCTAAAACCAGAGAATCTGATGGTTGAACCGGAGGGGCGGGTTTACGTGGCCGATTTCGGACTCGCGATTCTCGAAGATGACGAACAAAACAAAAAAGGTCGGGAAGTCGCGGGGACGCCGATGTACATGTCGCCAGAACAATTCGCTGGCCGTGTTGAATGGCTGGATGGTCGATCGGACATCTGGGCACTCGGAGTCATTCTGTACGAGCTTCTATCCGGAAAGACTCCTTTCACAGGGACAACGCTGAATGAACTAAGAGACCAAATCAAGAACAAAGATCCGCGACCGATCCATCAGCGCGATCCAAAAATCCCAAGTGCATTTGACGCTGTGTTCCGAAAATGTTGCGCAAAGAATGTTGGAGATCGGTATGCGAGCGTCCGCGAGATGATTGCAGATTTGGATGGGATCGTAGAATCGCTTCCATTCTTGGAAACGGTCAACTCCATGTCGTTGTCGCGTAGCGGTGCCTTCAGAGCTTTGAACTCAACGTCGGGTGCGAACTTTGGATTAGCTGGCGAATCAATCCAAGCGGGGCAGACGGTACGTGGACTCAATGCTTTGAGCACTGCCCAATCGACCATGAGAGACTCCGCGGGAGGTGCAACTGTCCGCGAGTCCAGTTTGCTTTGGAAGCTCGCACTACCTGCCCTATTGACGACTGTTTTGTTGGCGGGAATCGGAGGCGTTGCTTGGATTACCAAGTCTGGACCATTCGCGGCTAAGGCTGATACGTCGAAACAAACGGATTCGCCTCCCAAAAATGAGGAGCTTAATACGGGTGTTAATGAACATGGGGAGTCACCAAGCAATGCCTCAAGCGACGTTGGCGTCGCAGAGATCAAACCAAAAGAACTACCGGTTGCCCCCAAGCCTTTGCCACCTAGCAAACCCTTTTCGGTTTCGATTGGAGGTAAAGGCACGCACGAGTCTATTGCGAAAGCCATTGCCGATTCAGCAGCAGGCGACACAATTACGATCCTCGAGGGTACGTACCGCGAGTCTCTTTTGATTGATCGTTCGATCCATCTTGTTGGCGAGGGGGTAGTTAAGATTCTTTCAACAGAGCAAGCTTGCGTCAAAATCCAAGCGGACAGCCAAGTCTCTATCGAAAAGGTAACGCTCGACTCTCAAGCGGCGAAATTCAACACAATTGATTTAGCTGGTGGCAGCTTGCGACTCAAGCAGTGCGATGTTTTTGCAAGCTCCAATCAGTCCTATAATTGCGTCAAGGCGAGGGCAAACGCAACTTTCGTGGCGGACGAATGCAAATTTCAATCAACGGTGGATGTTGTTGTCTCAGCTGAAAAAACCTCGTCGGTTTCCGTCCGCGATTCATCATTCAACTTTTCAGGGAATTCCGATCCCAGCTTGAAACGGATCGGCGTCCAAGGGAACGGCGCGACCGGACTGATTCAACGCTGCGTGTTTGACGGGCCATGCATTGCTGGAATCGACTGGATGGATAGCCCCACAAGTGAGCTCACCATTGAAGGTTGTCAGTTTGACAATTGCGACATCGGTATTCAAACCAAGGCATGCAAAGCAGTCGTCATCAAGGGGACTCCGGATGAACCCTGCGAGCTCAAGAACGCGATTTATGGCTTGAGCATAAAACAAAGTATCGTCCATCTATCTTGGGTTAACGTGGACGGCGTCAGGGACATCAATAGCAATCGAAATAGAGTCGGTATGCAAATCACAGAGAACTCGGAAGTGACTTGCACTGACTGTGATTTTTTTGGTTCTGCGTGCGGAATCCTTCTTAATCAGAGCTCAATTGACGTAAGCAATGTTGCGATTCGCGATACGAGCTTTGTTGGGATGCTTGTCGATGGCGGAACAGTTGTCGGCAATGAACTAAACCTCCTCAGCGTTGCGAACTATGGATTGGCCGTTTTGAGCAAAGGGGCTTCGGTCAAGCTGAGTACTTTGGTTGTTGAGGCACGCATCGCTGAACAGAAAATCACGCCCGCTGTTTATGTTTCTTCCGGTATCGTCGAATTCAATACGGGCACTTTCTCGAATTGCCTATGCGGAATTTTCGTAGATCCCCCACGTGAACTGATCAACGGGACAGGCTTTCCCGAAAAGAGAAGTTTGATCGAGATCGTTGGGGAGTTGGCAAAGACGAATTTGACAACGCCTGTCAAAGTGAACAGCGATCACCTTACCCTGACCAATTGCGACGGCGGGTGGGTTTTCAACGGAATGGGTTCAAGCCGAGTCAAGCAACTCGATGGAGACTTGTCAGAGAGCCAACGAATGCCAAAATTGATGGACGAGGATTTGGAGCAAAAAGGAACAGACCTTACGAATTTTTCGGTTGTAAAAAGAGCAGGCCGACCGTGATTTTTGATCGTAAGGTCACATTCAATGCATCACTAAACGGCAACGCGCTGAAGTATTTTGCAGCGAAACTCGTCAAGAGTTTTGGTCGTTTAGGCGTTGAAGCCGAAAGTCTTGACGACTTTCGCTACAGAAAAGCGTGTTCTTTTGGCATTGAAAATCGCCACCCATCCTCAACTGAACGGGGGGTGACTTAGGGACCTTTTTGCTTGGACTATGGAAGGATGTTAGGCTACTATTTGATGAATAGGCAATTCGACAAGAAAGATGTTTTTGGGATTATCGAGCTAGTTGTCACCAAGCAAGTCGTTTGTCGAGTCGAAATCGTTTTTAGCATGTAAATCGAAGTGAGGGCATCGTGTCTCAGTCAGACTCTTCCGGTTGTTTCGTTCGCGTGTCCGCATTTTCACGGTTAGCGAATGCAGGCTTCGCTGTTGGACTTGCGTTGTCAAGCGTGTCGAGTCTTTACGCTGTGTTGGACGACGACAGCAATGTCACCGATACGCATTTGGTCAAAATTTTAAATGCGCAGGGCCAAGAAATAGAGCTCCCTGAAGACTTCATGGTGAGGGTGGATGGCAACAAGATGGAAGTTGCATTGGTGGCGATGGGTGCAATCAATGCTCAAGTGCCGAAGTCAAGCCTTTTGGTTCGATTGCTAAATTCCAGCGGGAAAGAAAAAGAAGCGACGACGGATTTGCAAGGGATTGCGACGTTCACGGACGTACAACCAGATGAACTCCATGCACTGTTGGTGGTCGATGAGAACGTCCATGCGGCGGTACCTTTGTTGACGGTGAGCGCTGAAAATGCCGCAAAGCGAAACATCACTTCCAACTCGATTAGCTTGCCGTTAGCGCCAGTCAATCGAGAAGAAATCTTGAGCTCAATAGCCAGAGGCATCGTTCCTTCTGACACTCTAGGAGGGAAGCTTTATGATGCCAGCGAATACAAACTGCAATCGGTGAATCCTTATAGTGTGCGATTGGGGAATGATGGAAGTATGCCCGGGAAGATTGTGATTGCCGACAAAGAATTAGCCGAAAATCTTCGCTATGCCAGATTGACATTTTTGCGTAACAATCAGGTAGTCGCTCGAACCGATTCGAATCCAAGCGACGGGAGTTTTAATGTTCCCGGGCTAAAACCGGGTTCGTATAGCGTGATTGCGGCCGGGCCAGCAGGCTACGCTTCTTATGCGTTCGATGTCCTTCCGACAGAAAAGCAAGTCCGAGTTGGTGACTCCATTTCCGGAAGACCCGTATCGTTTGTTCAAGCCGACTCAAACGAAAAACTATTTGTCTTTTTGTGTCCTCCGAAACTGGTCCCCCAAATCACCGATCGAATTTGGCAAGCATATGGCCAGCCGAATACTGCATCATCATCGGCAAGTCCAGTTTCGGGACTGCCAATGGCTGGTAACAGCGGTGTGGGAGTAGGCTCTTTAGGAGGTGGCGGCGGCTTTGCCGGCGGGGGATTCGGCGGCGGCGGATTCAGCGGCGGGGGTATTGGAGGTGCAGGCCTAGGTATTGCAGGGCTAGCAGTGGTGACTGCAGTCGTGGCTTCGAATGACAACAACTCGTCGAGCAACGTTGTCTCACCGATTGCCAAACAACAAGCTCCAAAATAGCGGTCGCGCAAGTTTTGAAGTTGCACTGTGTTGAGAAATGTAGCTGAATTCGTGAGAATTCAGACACTTTGCAATTAAGACGCGGCCAGAATTCTCACGAATTCTGCTACGAAATCACAAGTGTGCAATTTCAAAACCCGCAGGCTAGTAAACGACTGCCCAATTCACTAGCTTGCGCGTCGTGCGTAGAACTATTGTTCGGCCTGGCTTTCTTCTCCAGACAATGTGGCATAGGGGCCTAACTCCGTGTCAAAGTCGATCGTGCCGTATGGGTCTTTTTCAGCACCCACATGTCTGCTCGTATCGACCGGTAACGAAATACTAGGAATCGATACTCGGATCTGCTTGACCCATTCCAACACAGTTGCGTCTTTTTCTGCAAAAGCCAACATGTCGCGGTAAATCGTCCCAATCGCATTGTTCTCAGCGACGGCCGTTTGCCAATTATTGTGTGACTTTTCCAGGATAGCGATCATCGTTAGTGTTAGACTCTCTCGCTGTGATTTGGTTATGTAGGCACGTTGAACAAGGATCTCGTCCAGGGACTGACTTCGATTCGCCAGCCAAGTCTGAAATCCGACCAAGAACTGCGGAGGGAGGATAAACTGATTTTGTAGGGCTAGTAAAGCCACAAGCAATCCGCGGTCCATTGAACTCACCTTGTATTTTACAAGCAAAAATACTTTCCGAACTTTGCTTAAAGTATAGCCGATCGCAACACGAAGTCACAAGGACAGCGATCGCTTTCGACTCCTTCCCATGCCCAAGTACTTTAGCGACAATGAATAGTCAGTTTTCTCTATAGGGGGTTTCCACCGACCGTGTCACTACTCGTAACAGTCACTAGAAACGGGGCGACTGTCTATTCTGCGTCGATTGATGAGGCAGTGGAGATTGGGCGAAGGCAGATTGGCGAGCCTGAGGAACCGCTTTTGTATCAAAATCCTCTTGGGCAATGGCGACTGATCATCGCAGAACTTGAGCTGCGAACGGTACCCCGTTCTCTCATTCGTCTTGATCCGACAGAAGGGAATCAATGGCGAATATCGAACCTTCACAAAAGTGCGACCATTGCCGTGCCCGGCATCAAGACACTTGGCTTCAATGAAAGTTGCACAATTGATTTACCCTCCAAGATTCAATTGCCCGAGAGCATCTCGTTGAGCTTTGAATCGAGCGTTACCCAAAAGCCGCAATACGTTGATGAAGCCTGGGAAGGAAGTCTCTGCGCGATAGGTGTGGCTCCACTAAGGCTATCAGGCAACGAGTTGTTTGAACCTCAGCAGAGCTTTTCTCGATTTTCAATGCAAGGGGGGAGCGGTTCTCAGCTTGACGTCCAAGTCGTACTCGAATGGTTGGGGCAAGCGGTCTCAGCTATGCAACGCCCGGTTTCTTCCGCTGGCTTCTTTTTGGGAATCGCGCAAGCCGTAGCGAGTATTATCGAAGTGGATCGAGCTGAAGTTATATTGTGGGATGGCAAGCAGTGGGAGTTTGATGCTTCTAGGCGTTTCGTCAATCCTCGAATCGACGAAGCGAGCTTGCGAGCGCCATCGAATACCATGTTGCAGCAAGTGCTGGACACCAAGCGAATTGTCGTCTATCCGAAATCTCACAGAGGCTCGTCCGATCTGCAATCGATGAGTGTTCAATTGCTGCATACTGCCGTCGCTTGCCCAATTCTCGACATCCTCGAAGGAGGCAATGAGATCCTTGGAGTTCTTTATGCGGATCGCATGCTGAATGTGGAATGGCAATTGGGCAGGGTCATGGAAGCGGAACAACGATTGATTGCGATTCTTGCAACGGCGATCGCCTCGAGTATTGCTCGCATAAAACGAGAGACGCTCGTGACCAAATACCAACAGTTTTTCTCTCCTAAAGTGACTGAGGCGATTAGTCTCAATCCGGCATTGCTAGAAGGGGAGGATGTCGAGGTATCGGTATTGTTCTGTGACATACGCGGGTTCAGTCATACGACAGATTTGATTGGTACCAAAGCAGCCATGTCTTGGATTGGCGACATACTAAGCGAGCTGTCAGCCTTGGTTTTGGAATCGGACGGCGTCTTGGTTGATTACGTAGGGGATGAGATGTTTGCGATGTGGGGAGCGCCAGAGGTTTCTCCCGATCATGCGTTTCGGACAGCCATGGCAGCCCGAGAAATGATGGCGCTTCGAAAAAATTTGAGCGAAAGATACAAGGAATCGATTCCGGAAGGGATTGATTTCGGAATTGGAATCTGCACGGGGCCTGCGCGGGTTGGAAATACAGGTTCCAAACAGAAGTTCAAATATGGCCCAATGGGCCGAACAGTGAATCTAGGAAGCCGAATCCAGGGGCTCACCAAGCATTGGAAAGTCTCGGCACTCATGGATGAAGAGACCGCAAAATGCTTGCCAAGCGATTTATTAAAACGAAGACTTTGCAGAGCGAAAGTGGTCGGACTTGATGGCGATTTAGATCTGTTCGAATTGTTGCCTAACGACTCCGCGAAAAATGCCGAACTCGTGGCTGCCTACGCTGCGGCTTTAGAACTTTACGAGTCGGGCTGTCATTTTCGAGAAGCGGTACGCGCGTTCGGTTCGCTGGTACAACAGTTCCCGGCTGACGGCCCATCTTTAATCATGCTTGTCCGGGCAGTCAATGAACTGGTCGAGCCATCGCAGCCATTTTCTCCGGTTTGGAATGCCAAAAGCAAGTAGCAGTGACAGTCCGAAAACTGAGCACGACGCGCAAGCCAGTGGTTCACTCTCGTCCCAGAGCTCCACCCAACACCATGAGCGATTTTCTCTTGTTTAAAGCGGGCTTTTGCGTAGCGAAAGTCGTCAAGACTTTCGGCAGCATTGCCTAAACGACCGAAACTCTTGACGAGTTTCGCTACAAAAGGCTTCACGTCGTTGGGCTCCGGCTTGGAACGCGCTGCTTTCGAGGCTCCGCGGCGGCGTCTGGGAACGAGTTCAATTCACTAGCTAGCGCGTCGTGCTAGAAATACGGGGCCTTGAGGACGAAACAGCCTGCAAATAGGCTGTTTCTCAGGACGAATCGGGCCGCTTGTGGTAGTATGGTAGGTGGTCACACCTACTCGTATTCTGACAAGCCAATGACGCAACTGAAACGATCGATCTTTGTAATCCCCAGCTCCGCATTGGAGGATTTGCCGCCCAGAATGGGGCACCAACTAGCGTCCGATTTCCTTGCGGCTTGGACTTCACAATGGGACCCGCGTCTGCTGGTTGCTCTGGGAACACTGCCTGAATGGAAAAAAGCAGACGGCAGCTCGCTCGATCTGAATGCTTCACTCGTCCTGTGCCCAGACGTTTCCAGCCCGAAGATTGAGGTTTCGACTCGCGAGCAAATGGCGGTAAACCAATGCATCGTCGTGGAGTCCCAGTCGAGGCCTCGTCCTGAACTGGTGCAGGCACTCATGGACGTTGTTTCTGCGAGCGAAAGTGAAGAGCCAGCGGAACGAGCCGTAGCCACCCCACCGCCGCTTCTCGTCGAGGACTTTTATGCATTAGGCTACGCAGTACTTCAAGTTCAAATCCTTGCTCGTAAGCTGCGTTATTCTTGGAACATCGATTGGATCATGTTCTCGGAACAAGTACTCTCGGCCGCACGGGCATCTTTGGCACAAAACGCCGAAGAGACAGAACAATGGCTACAAGCCAGCTTCGACTCGCTGTCGCAGGAACGCGATCGATACTGCTCACAGCAAGCGTACTTGCTCGATGTCGTTCTGTTGGCATCTAGCACTCTCGGGACATCGTTGGATCGACAAATGGAAGTGTCGCATCCGTTCAGCCTCATCGCCACCTCCAAATTGCTCAGCGAACTCAAGGACAAGAACCCTGGCGCATGGACTTGTTTAAACCGACTCGTTACAGATAAGACCTGTTCTTTGTTGGGTGGACTCGAAGTTGAGCGCCCTCATGCATACCTTTCGTCAGGTTCCATCGTTCGTGAGTTGGGACGCGGCCTTAGGTCCTATACGGAAATCGGTGTCGCGCCGCCGAGAGTGTTTACCCGATTTCAACCAGGTTTTTTGGCTTCATCGCCTACGTGGCTGACGCAGTTTGGCTACACGGGAGCTTTTCTCGCAGCGTGGTCGGGGGGAGTCGTTCCCGACAAAGATCAAGCCAAGATACGATGGCAGGCTTCCGATGATGGCAAGTCATTAGACACGGTGCTTGGTCATGTCCTGGACGCAGCCAGCGCCGATAGCTATATCGATTTGGCCGTGCGGTTATCATCGCAGTTGGACTACCATCACATCCCAACGTTGGTTCTAGCCCACTGGCCGGGCATTCGCTTGGTCGCTTTGGATGATTTTCTGCGAGTCATCGCGCGCACGCCGGCGCTGGGTAAATTTCACGCAGCGGAAGACTATTTCGCAACCACCACGCAACCCTATTCGAGCGATAGTTTCCCAAGCAATACGTTCAAGGTTCCAGTTCCGGCCAATCTGCGTGAACAACATCAGCTACACCTGAGCCTAGTTGGATACGAAAAAAATCGCGTCCAAGCGGAAAGGCTATGGTCGCTCTCTCATCTTTGGGAACAAGTTGGCAGCAAAGCATCGAACGACGCTCGTGCGAAGTCCCCTGAGCAAACCGAGATCGCAGAGCTTCTGTCGCGAATGGACGGTTCTTTTGATGAAAAGATTTCTGTGGACGAAATTCCGCAGGCGATTGCGGATGGCAAAGGAAAGATGATGGCTTGCATTCAAAAGACGCTCGGCGGCGGGACGGCGAAGCCCGGTGCGAATGGTGCAGGTGCGTACCTAGTCGTCAATCCATCGAATCATTCGCAACGCATGTTCCTTTCCGATTTGCCAGGCGTGGTTGATTCCGCATCGTGCACACGCATCCTTGCAGCGGAGACCAAGTCGGGCAATTCGCGAGTGGTGATCGACATTCCTCCGTTTGGCTTCGTCCGATTCCGAATGAATGCTTCTGGTGCTTCGAGTTCGGCGGATTTATCCAGTTCAAAGCCATCCATTTGGAAAAGAATCGCTGGTGTGCGATCGGGGATAGCACAGGCGGATTGGACGCTGGCCAATGAGTTTATGGAGATTCAGATCGATCCAAAGAAAGGGCATTTGCGTTCGGTCTATATCGCCAACAAACGGGGCAGTCATTTGAGCGGCATGACATCGCTGGTGCGAGGGCCGGTTGATGTGCTCCGAAAATGGAACGATGACGACTGTCTCGAACTGACGAATGTTCAGTTCAAGTTGGTTGAATCGACGCAGTTGGTAGGAATCATTGAGGTGACTGGATCAGCCAAAAACTCCGATGGCAGCTCGGCAAGAGTCACAACCAGATATACGTTATGGAAAGGTTCGCGGTCGATCGAAATCGATATTGTTGCGGAAGGGATGAATCTGGAATCGTGCGGATGTGTTTGGAGAACGGCCTGGCAAAATGAGGGCTCGGGCGTCGCCGCTTGGTATCAAGGGGTCAAAGGCAAGTTGCAAGGGCCGCTTCAGGGTACGGTTGAGTTGATCGAAGTAGACGATGCGGACCATCGCATTTTCATTGCCCCGCGAGGACTGAGCGCCCATCGGCGATCTGGTTCGCGATTTTTGATCTCGCATCTTCCAGTGGATAGTGAGGGGAAAAGCCGAGCGAGCATTGCGATTGGCTTGGATTGGCCTCGTCCTTACGAAACCGCTATGGATCGGTGCGATTCGCCGTGGCTCATGCAAGATCCATTTGCAGGCGACAAGCCCGATTCGGGAGCTTGGCTTGCCCAATGCAGTCTTTCGAATGTGAATCTCGCGTGGGACGACTTTAGGCCGGTTTTGGATGCGAGTTTCTTTCCTGCCGAGGAATCGGACACTTGGACGGGGCAAACTGCGGACGGCTGCATTTGGCTCAGAGAAATGCAGGGGCGACGAGGTTCGGCCAAGTTGAGTTTTTTTCGTAACGTGAGTGAAGCTTGGCGAGTTGATTGCCAGGGTCGAGAATTTGATACACTGTCTATAGTCGATGGCCAAGTCGTTCTCGAAGTGCAAGCGTACGAGCAGTCCCGAATACTATTGCGATGGGATTTTGGGAAAAACGAAGCGAAGGCAACATGAACCCAAATTCAGACACGATTGATTTAACGAACAAGAGCATTGCTGGATACTCGATCTTGCATCGTTTGGGCGTTGGCGGCATGTCGGAAGTCTATCTCGCTTTCCAGGAATCGCTTCATCGGCACGTGGCGCTCAAAGTGATGCGAGCGGATTTGGTTGGTTCGAGCGACCATGAGCAGCGATTTTTGCAAGAGGCGAGGGCGGTCGCTTCGCTGATCCATCCGAATATTGTTCAGGTTTATGACGTCGGCAAGTTTGAATCGATTCACTATATCGCGCAAGAGTACGTGCCTGGCAGCAATCTTTTTTCCTATGTTCAGCGTCGTGGTGCTTTGCCGTTGGCTGAATCGCTATCGATACTTTGGCAAACGGCTGCAGCGCTTCAAAAGGCCGCATCGATTGGGTTGGTCCATCGCGACATCAAGCCTGACAATCTGTTGCTGACGCCGGACGGCGAGGTCAAGGTGGCAGACTTTGGTTTGGCGCGTGCGCGAGGGCAATCCTTGAATCTGACGGCAGTCGGTGTTACGCTCGGTTCGCCGTTGTACATGAGTCCAGAGCAGATTCAGGGTTTGGCAGTTGATTCAAGAAGCGATCTCTATTCGCTGGGCGCGACAGCTTATCACATGTTAACAGGGCGACCGCCATTCTCAGGTGAGACAGCGCTGGCACTTGCGATGCAGCATCTGCAGGCAGAGCCAACACGATTGGAGCAGTTAAGGTTTGATCTGCCACTTGGGCTCATCGGGATTGTGCATCGATTGTTAGCCAAGAATCCTGACGATCGCTTTGCATCTGCTTTTGAGCTAGCGCGAGCTTTAAAAGAGTTGATGGACAGTGATACTTCAGAGCAAACGAATCAGGTCCTTCCCTTTTCGGGTTTAGTGGTAGAGCAGCAGCGCATCAGCAATCTAGAGGTAACACAGGAACTGCAAAAGCTGGCCAAACCGAGTGCGAACTTTACTGAGACATTAACATCCAAAAGCAAGTGGATGATCCATCGATTCGTTTTAGCTACGTCTGCATTGATTCTAGGTTTTTTGTCCGCATACTATTTTTTCCGTGAAGATCTATTCACCAATCAAGTGAAGACGACAGCCGGAGTGACACACCAGAGCACAATCCAAAGGCAATATGCGTTAGCTTTGATCGAGAATAATTTGAAACACTGGTTGGCCGTTTCCGAGAATTTTCCACCGACGGATAGCGCCAGTAAGGACTACGCGGCGAAAGCAAAGTTGCAAATCGCTAGGCTCGCGATCGAAGGGGGTAATTTCACCTCCGCGGTCGATACGCTTGTCAGTATCTTGGAATCGGAATACACAGAACCGGCGATCCCAGTGATCGCAACGATTGAATTGGGTTACGTAAGCAACAAACTGATCGGCAATCGGATGTGGCCGAAGCTGTATGAAGATGCGGCAAGTAAACTGGCGCTGATGGAAGAGGACAAGCAAAAGCTTGTTACCGATTCGTTGCCTAGGCAGGTCAAAGAAGAATGGGGGCGTGAAGACAATCGTCGGCAGACGGAAGCCAAGTCGTCAGATTGAAAGAGCATTGTTTTTCTGGAGTCGGCGAACCATTAACTCTGGACGGGTTTTGGAGTTCAAGATAACTTGAGCAGCTAGCTCGAGAAATGAAGGGGGCCCTTCGTAAGGCGCGCGGCAGATTGCGAACTATCGTAGCACGCCGCGCAAGCTAGTGAACCAGACGGTAGATTGACTAGCTTGCGCGTCGTGCCAGGAATAATGGAAACCGCCGCTCGCCCAATCACATTTCCTTCGAGATTACCCAACCATTCAATACTAGGGAGGGTGAGGCACCCGCCGAACCGCGGCGTCCCCAGCTCGGCTGGAGCCTCGCTCTCCCAATTTTTCAGAAACAAACAGGCTGTGTTAAGTCACTCTCGATATGAGTGCTGCACCGTCTCACTATTGGAACAGTCAATTACAGAATGAACGACAAGAGCACGATTTTTACTGGATGTATTCCCGCTTTGATGACTCCGTGTACACAAAAGGGGGAACCGCTTTTTGACCAATTGGTTGCTAAGGGGAAAGAGCTGGTCGAAGTAGGAATGCGAGCTGTGGTTTATTGTGGTTCGATGGGGGACTGGCCGCTTTTGACGGATTCACAGCGACAAGAGGGAGTGCGTCGGCTGGCAGCGGCGGGTGTGCCGGTGATTGTTGGGACGGGTGCCCAGAATCCAGCGATTGCGGCGGCGCATGCAGCGCATGCGAAGAGTGTCGGCGCTGCGGGCTTGATGGTGATCCCCAGAGTTTTGTCCCGCGGTAATTCGGTTGCAGCCCAGAGGGCGCATTTTGCTGGCATTCTCAAAGCGAGTGTCGATCTTCCTGCTGTCATTTACAACAGTCCTTATTATGGTTTCGAGACCAAGGCTGACTTGTTCTTTGACTTGCATCGAGAGTTCCCGAACTTGATTGGATTCAAAGAGTTCGGCGGTGCGAAATCGCTGACGTATGCGGCAGAGCACATCACAACAGGCAATCCCAAGCTAACCTTGATGGTAGGGGTCGACACTCAGGTTTACCATGGGTTTGTTCATTGCGGGGCTGGCGGGGCAATCACAGGCGTTGGTAACGCTTTGCCGCGCGAAGTGTTGCGAATGGTCGAGCTGTGCGAGAGAGCTGCCGCCGGGGACGCCAAAGCGAGAGTGCTAGCTTCGGAACTTAACGAAGCCTTAACCGTTCTATCCACGTTTGATGAAGGACCGGATTTGGTGCTGTATTACAAGTACCTGATGGTTTTGGAAGGGAACTCCGAGTACGAGCATCACATTAACTTAACGGATCGGCTTTCAGATAGTCAGCGCGAGTATTTGCGCAGCCAGTGGCAACTGTTTCGAAACTGGTGGGCTGGTTGGTCAGGTAAAGCAGATTAAGTTCAAGCCGTCTAAAGGCGGTACACCAGCGGTAGGCGGCCAGCTTGTTGGTGTACCGGTTTCTGCCGGCCTCTGCCAACTCCCGCGGAACTATTTCTTTTTGAAAGCATCTTACTTTCTATTTCGTCGCGAGCAGCTTGCCTAATGCGTAGCTTCCTCCTAATCTTCACAATCGGACCATTTGTCGGACGGAAACGGCATTCTTAGAATAGTTGTACGGTTTGGCGCTTTAACGGCAGCCCGTCCGACAATATTCTTGACGGTAAGTTTCCGTTTTTGGCAAATCCGATTGATGGAATGCATGCAATCATTCGATTGTTGGATGGCCTCGATTTATTTGAATCATTTAGTTCCTCGTTTCGTATCGATCAACAGCTATGGCTTCCGGACCATCGGATGAGAATGTAGAGAACACCAAACGCCACATTCGGACCTTGGTCAATGAGATCACGGAACTGTCCAAGTCCGATGCGAAATCTGCTGAGTATTATCCGGCGGTTTTGCAGCGAATCATTTCCGCGTTGGCTGCCGCGGGCGGCGCGATTTGGTTGGTGGATGGCGAAGGCAACATGCGGTTGGCTCATCAGATCCAAATGGATCCGAGCTTGATGCAGGCCAACAACCAAGAAGCCATGATGCACGGTCGGCTTCTAACTCGGCTCTTTACGCAGGGTCGGGCCGAATTGATCCCGCCTATGTCAGGCACAGGAGACGAATCAGGCGAAGGCAATCCAACTCGCTATCTTTTGGTAACGGCTCCATTGGTTTCGAATAAGCAACCGGTTGGCTTGCTTGAGGTGATGCAGCGACCAGACTCGCCGGCAGAAGCGCAACGTGGCTATTTGCGGTTCTTGGAGCACATGACCAAGTTGATGGGAGACTGGATTCAAGGGAACGCTTTGCAGCAGGTTTCCAATCGCCAGGAGATGTGGCAGCAGTCGGATCAGTTTGCGAGACTGGTTCACGACAATTTGGACCTCAATGATACGGCTTATACGATCGCCAACGAAGGTCGCCGGTTGATCGAATGCGACCGGGTGAGTGTTGCGATGCTCAAGGGCGGCAAGCTCAAGGTGATTGCGATTTCGGGCCAAGATTCGATCGAAAACCGCTCGAATATTGTACAGTCTTTGAATGCATTAGCGACGAAGGTTGTACGCAGCGGCGAGCCACTTTGGTACGACGGTTCGATGGTGGACTTGCCGCCACAGATTGAGGAAGCGGTTGAGGACTATGTGGACTTGTCGCATGGTCGCACCATTACGGTTTTGCCGATCCGACAGCCCGAGCGCAAGATCGAGGGCGATGTCTTGGCGGCTCGCAGCGAGACGAGTGAGACTCGAACCCGGCGAGACATTATTGGCGCATTGATCGTTGAGCAAATCGAAACACAATTGTCGCGTCAGACGTTAGAGGGCCGCGTCGACTTGGTCTATGAGCACTCCTGTCGTGCACTTTCCAATTCGCTTTCGCACAGCCAGATTTTGTTTATGCCGGTTTGGCGATTCTTGGACAAGATGACATGGATGTTTCGCGGTTCGGCATTGCCAAAAACCGCCGGCATTTTGGGTGTGATCGCCATTGCCTTGCTGGCAATGTTTATTGTTCCAGTCGATTTTGATTTGGAAGGGAATGGTAAATTCAAGCCAAGCGTAGAAAAGAATGTCTATGCGCATGTGGACGGTGAAGTGGTTGGCGTGTTCGTCAAGCACGGAGAAGACGTCAAGGCAGGACAACCCCTCCTGCAGCTAAAGAATCCAGAGCTTGAGCAACAAATAAGCAGTGTTGAGGGTGAAATCGAAACCCAGAAAGTTCGCAATATCAATGCGGGTGCTGCGAGACTCAATCAGAGCATGAGCCAAGCGGAGAGAAACAAGAACTATCAAGAGTTCGAGGAAAGCGCAAAGACAATTGAAAACAAACGCGAACTACTAAAGCTATACGAAGAAAAGAAAGAAAAACTGGTCAGAAAAAGCGAGATCGCTGGAAGAATATCGACATGGGACGTTGAGAAAGTCCTAAATGCAAGACCGGTGGTAACCGGCCAGTTGCTAATGACGGTATTTGACCCAACAAAGGATTGGGAAATAGAAGTCCTGATGCCAGAGAAACGAATGCGATATCTCGATTTGGCCATGCAGAAAGCGCTCAAGGATGGCAAAGAGTATTTGGACGTCGACTTCATTTTGTTGGCAGATTCCAAAGTCACTCATAATGCCAGGGTTTACCCCGACGGAATTAGCCAGCGTGCAGAACTCGACGCAGAGGATGGCGCGGTGGTAAAGATACGATGCAAACCAGAAAGTGCGGCGATGGAAAAAATCCAGCGTTACCCTGAGGCTCGCATCATTGCGGACATCAAATGCGGGAAAGAAAGTGCGGCTTTCGTTTGGTTTCACGAAGTGGTTGAATGGGTTAGAGCCAATGTTTGGTTCTAACTCGAACGCGATTCCAGCATGACAATACCGATTTCGAATACTTGTTTTCCATAGGACACCAGTTATGTCTGATAAGAAACTGACAATAGGCCTACCCATTGCGCTCATTTTGGGTGGTAGTGCTTTCGCGTTTGGCGTTGTGCCTGGAGTTCGTGACTGGGTAGACCGAACAGTTCCATGGCTGGGAATCAATGGCCCAAGGAACGTCGCTCAAACTCCAAAAGCGATTGGAGCAGAAGACGTCGAAGCGGGTCAAGTTCCGATGGCGCCGAAAACAATGCCCTACGAGAGTACTGCTATCGAGCAGATTGAAGTCAACAAGCCTAGGTTTGATGTGCAATACGCTAGCGGAATTGAGCCACTTGCAGCCGAACCTCGCTCAAACAACCAAGACGAACCTACGGCAGTCAGCCCCTTCGCTCGAACGACTCAAGCATTGCCACTTCCAACTCTTCCAGCCGGAGGTTTGAATGTCCCTAGCTCAGAAAACGGGGTGATGTTAATCACAGGTGCGATTGTCTCGTTTCCTGATGACATCACAGTCAGTGCTACTGCGGAGGGGACCATCCTGAAGTTGTTGGTGGACGATGGTACCGTTATCGAAGCGGGTAAGCCGATGATTGAAATCGATTCGCGATTAGCCGAAAAGGAAGTCGTCGTTTCCGAGAAAGAGCTCAAGGCCGCTAGCTTGAAGGCGGACGATGATAGCAATGTCAAGTACTCGGAGGCGGCCATGGACGTGGCGATGCAGGATGTCGAGATATCCAAGGAATTGATAAAGAGTCGCGCAGAAGGACTCATGGAAGGTCGAAAGAAAGAGCTCGAGTTCAAAAAGGCAACGTTGCAGGTTACCGTGTCAACCATTGAAAAAGAGCGCGATCGTGCGGATGTTGGTGTTAAGACCGCTAAGCTGGAAGCAGCTAGAGTCCAGCTGGAACTTCGCAGAATCAATGCTCAACGTACTGGAGTTGTGAATCAAGTCGTCAAACGCCAATTCTCTTACGTCCGAGCTGGCGAACCGATACTCAATCTTACGTCGATGGAAAAGATCCGAGTCGCTGGAACAACGAACAAACTAACTGAGTCCCCACACCTGTTATTGAATGCACCAGCGAGAGTCACCATCAAATACGCTGAGGGGAAGTCGGAAACGGTTGATGGAACGATTAGTTACGTCAGTCCTAAGAGCGATGGCCCAAACCAGTATAAATTCCACGTAGATTTGCCTAATCGACTGACCCCAGACGGCCAATATCTATTCCGTGACGGAATGGTTGCCGATATTGAAGTGAGAACGCGAAGTCGATAAAGAGGAACGGTTCGTACGGTTCTTGTGCCGAATTGATATAGCCCCAAACAAAGTTAACAACAAGAAAGCCCAAGCTCAATGACAACGATGGCGGATTCACTCGTCAATAGCGCGATGCGCCCACTGCGGTTGCGTCGTCGTCCTGACTTGGAGTCGCGTAGACATCGTTATGATGGCCGGGCGTATTGGGTAGTGAAGGAGCCTGTCGGGCTCAATTACTTCCGTTTCCACGAAGAGGAGTTTGCCATTCTCAATATGCTGAATGGCCAGACTTCGCTTCAGCAGATTCGAGAGTCGTTTCAGGCCGAGTTTGCTCCCCAGAGAATTTCGCTCCAAGACTTGCAGCAGTTTGTTGGAATGCTCCACCGCAGTGGACTTGTTATCTCCCACGCTGGCGGACAAGGTCGTCAGTTGCGTCGGCGCGGCGATCAAAAACGCAAAAAAGAGTTGCTAGGGAAATTCGTTAACGTGTTCGCAATTCGTTTTCGCGGGATCGACCCCGAACGGATTTTGAATCGATTGTTGCCTTGGTTCGGGTGGCTTTTTACAACATGGTGCATCATGCTGGTGGCCGTGATCGGCTTGATGGCCATCACGCTCGTGCTGGTGAACTACCAAGAGTTCAAAGGAAAGCTTCCGACGTTCCAGCAGTTCTTTGCGGCGAATAACTGGATCTGGCTTGGCGGCACGATGGCAGCCGTGAAGATACTTCACGAGTTCGGGCACGGACTGAGTTGCAAGAAATTTGGCGGTGAGTGCCACGAGATGGGCTTCATGATGCTCGTCTTTACCCCGTGTTTGTACTGCAACGTATCTGACTCATGGATGTTGCCAAACAAATGGCAGCGGGTGTTCATCGGTGCGGCCGGAATGTACGTCGAGTTGATACTTGCTTCGATTGCTACCTTCCTTTGGTGGTTTAGCGAGGATGGGATGTTCCGCTTTTTGTGCTTGAGCGTCATGTTCATTTGCTCGGTAAGCACGGTAGTTTTTAATGGGAACCCGTTACTGCGTTTCGACGGATATTACATCACGATGGACACGCTGGAGATTCCCAATCTTCGTCAAAAATCGAGCGAGATTCTCAAGCGTTGGTTTCAAAAGACTTGCTTAGGTCTCGACTTGCAAGACAACCCGTTTCTTCCAACTCGCAATCGTGCGTTGTTTGGAATCTACACAATCGCATCCTTTATCTACCGCTGGGTCGTGGCATTCGGAATCATTATGTTTCTCAATCAAGTGCTTAAGCCATACGGATTGCAGTCTTTGGGACGCGCGTTTGCCGTTGCAGGCGTGGCCGGCATGGTCGTGCCAGCGGTTTCGGCAGTTTATAAGTTCCTCAAAACGCCGGGAAGGGCAGCCAAAATCAAACAAGGAAATGTATTGACCAGTTTGGGAATCGCATCCGCGGTGTTAGCTTTCCTTTGCTTTTTCCCACTTCCATACCACGTCTACTGCGCAAGCGAAGTCCGCCCCAAAGACGCACTCGAGATCCACACGCTCGTCGCGGGCAAACTGGTAGACTGGTATACCAAACCGGGGCAACCTATTGCAAAGGATGCACCAATCTGCAAGCTCGAAAATCTGGATTTGACAATCAAGATCCAAGAGTCCAAGAGCGAAATCGAGTTTACGAAATTGCAGATCGAGCAAGCGATCTATATTTCCAATTCGGATCGACGCATGATTCGAGAGCTGGACGCATTGAAGAGCGACTTAAAGAAAAAACAAGACATTCTAAAGACGCTTGAGAGCAAGGAAAGAAATCTCGTCGTCCGAAGTCCCATAGATGGTTTTGTTGTCCAGCCCCAAGACAAGGAAGAAAGCAAGGCGGCTAAGGCACAAGGACAGTTGCCCGGTTGGTCCGGCAATCCATTTATAGACTGCAATTCGTCAGCCGTTTTTAGCGAGGGCGAGTTGGTGTGTCTCGTTTCTCCGACACGAGAAATGGAAGCAGTCATTGTCGTCGACCAGTACGATCGAGAAGAACTTGAGTTGGGAAATCAAGTCGAGTTCATGTTTGATGCAGCTGCTTTGGTTTCCGTGAATGGGAAGATCATCCATTTCTCTGAGTCCGAAATGAAGGATGTTCCTCCGAGCCTATCCATTACTTCGGGGGGAACACTCGATACCAAAACCGACGAGACGGGCAAGACAAGACCGATCAGCACATCCTATCCAGCGAGAGTTGAGCTCATCGAATCCGATGCGCCATTGCGGGCGGGCTATCGTGGCAACGCGAAAGTCCACTTGGCATGGAAATCCTTGGGCTCTCGTTTTTATCGTTACGTTCTCAAAACCTTTAACTTTGAATTTTAGCAGATTCCTGCACGAACCAAAGTTACGTGGTACATTAATCGTTGTACGGAGAGAGGCCTGAGCCTTCTCAACCTTTGTTTCTAGGAGTGAACTTAAACTTATGTCAACAGATCTACAAACACCAGACGCCGCCGAGGCTCAGCGCCAACAACCACAAAACGTCCAAGTCCAAGTGCACGACGAAGACGCGATTGCTTGTTATGCGAATTTCTGCCGAGTCACTGGCTCGCCAGAAGAACTGATCGTCGATTTCGGTCTTAACCCACAGCCAGTTGGGGTTCCAAAGGATCCGATCCATGTCAAGCAACGCATCATTATGAATTTCTTCACAGCCAAGCGTCTGCTCGGGGCTCTTCAAATGTCCATTCAAAGACACGAAGCTGTCTTTGGTGTTCTAGAAACAGACATTCAGAAGCGATTGCG
>CANHVO010000014.1 GCA_947463915.1 Planctomycetaceae bacterium | reverse complement strand
GAACCACCCACAAAACTGTCAACAGACTGTATACTCAAGATCGGCCTCCCTGATGTTCCTTAAGTTGCTTCGTAACAACAACTTATACGCAGGAGAGGCCACTTTTGTTTGCGATATGAATGAATAATCCGGGTTTAACAGTCAGCCACAGGCGTCCTGTCAAAGCTGCAGAGTACGCCTTCGGCTGACTGCTAAAAGACTAAATCAACAATCCCGGTAAGCGAGGGGCAAATTCGCAGGTCCCTCACTCACGTTTCGGGTTAGGATTGGTGGATTTCACGCTGCCGCTCGTAAATATGGACGCGAGTTGCATTGCTGGCCGGGGTTGGGATAATGCGAGGTCGGTTTTCGAGCCCTAATTTGATTAGTGACTCGAGGAACCTTAGTCGGACGGTGCGTACGCGTTCGACAATTTGCATTCTCTCGATCATTGGAGCTGAAATATGTTGCGAAAGAAATTGATTTTGACTTTGACGCTCTGTGCGGCCATGCCGTCGGCTTTGCTCCAGGCGGATGACGGCCTGAAAGAAGGGACTCCGGATGTTAAGCACGCTGGCCCTTTGGCTTTTGCCCCACATGGCGTTCTGCTCGTCGGTGACACCCTGTCGGCAGCCATTTACGCAATCGATACCGGTGACGACAAAGCTGCTGCAGGTGAAAAAACGGTCAACATCGAAGGGGTTAATCAAAAGATCGCGGCGATGATGGGTTCTGAGGCTGCCGATACCGTTATCAATGACATGGCCGTGAATCCGCTTAGCGGAAATTTGTATCTGTCCATTTCGCGAGGACGAGGTCCCGACGCCGCACCCGTCATTTTCAAAGCAGATTCCAAAGGAGCGCTGACCGAGCTCAGTCTAAAGAAAGTCAAATTCAGCAAGGCAGCCATCGCCAACGCTCCTGCTTCGAAAGAAGGTCAACGCAATCCTCGGATGAGCGCGATCACCGACATGCAGTACAAGGACGGAAAAGTGGTTGTGGCTGGCCTTTCCAACGAAGAGTTCGCGTCCAAGCTTCGAGTCCTAAAGTATCCTTTCGATGGTAGCGGGCAAGCCACGAGCGTGGAGATGTATCACGGTGCACACGGCAAGGTCGAGACAGCTTCGCCTGTTCGAACCTTCACAACTTACGAAGACACTGTGTTGGCAGCGTACACTTGCACACCGCTAGTTTCGATTCCGGTCGACGAGCTTAAGGATGGATCTAAGGCAAAGGGCAAAACGATCGCCGAACTTGGCAACAGGAACCAGCCGCTAGACATGATCGTTTACAAGAAGGCCAACCAAGATTACTTGCTGATGGCCAATTCCGCCCGCGGTGTGATGAAATTGAAATTGAGCAAGGGGGATATCGATGCGACCAAGGCAATCGATTCGCAAATCGAAAGCACCGCAGGTCTTCCCTTTGAAACCCTCAAGGACCTCAAGGACGTCATCCAGTTGGATCGGCTCAGCGACAATCAAGCTGTCTTGTTGGTCAACACTGCGGGCCGACAAGACGTTCGAACCATCGATCTGCCATAGGTTGAAGTGGTTTGGCAGTTCTAGGTCACATCCGGCAGATGTGCCCCACGGTGGGTCACTCTTGCCGAGAGTGTGCTCGACGTGGGTCACTCTTGCCGAGAGTGACCTTGCACAGCCATGAGGGGCCGCTAAAAAACAAGCTATTTCGTGGAGAGACTCATGTCCAAATTCAATTTGCTTTTTTGCGTCCTTCTATCTTTTCTGCAAGCTCCACTTTCAGCGCATCGACCTGATGAAGAACCGTTAGCACCGATTCAGACGAAGCGAGTCGATGGCTCGTCCATTCAAATCGAGTTGCGAGAATCTTCTGATTCCGCGATCTTTTCCTTGAAAGGAATTCGTTCACTTGAACAACTGCATAAGCTGCCTTCGGCCGACTTGCAAAAACTATTGATCGTTCGGGTTCAGAAGTCTGCGAGCGGAACCCTTCCTCCATTGCTGGGAACGGTTTCGATTCTTGATTCCGAACTTCAGTTTACCAGTCGATTTCCGCTGAGCCCATCTGTTGCATATAGGGTTGAGCTAACGCCGATGCTCACGGACAATCGCGAAACGTCCCCTATTTCGTTTACCGCTCAACCGCGCAAGAGCAGTCCGCCAACAACCGTCGTGTCCGTATTCCCTTCGGCTGACGTTTTGCCTGAGAACCTACTTAAGTTTTACATCCATTTTTCAGCATCGATGAGTCGCGGTGAAGCGTATCAGCGTGTCCATTTGATGCGAGGCAACACGGAAGTGCCGACTCCTTTTTTGGAGTTGGGAGAAGAGCTTTGGGATTCAGAACAGAAGCGATTTACGCTTTTTGTTCATCCTGGTCGGATCAAAAAAGGGTTAAAGCCCCGCGAAGAGAGCGGAGCCCCAATGGTCGATGGTAATGATTACGTTTTGCGAATCGATGGCGATTGGTTAGATGCCCAGCAGAAACCGTTGCGAGAACCGTTCGTGAAGAAGTTCCGCGTGGCCTTTGCAGACGAAGTTCAGCCCGATCCAAAGAGCTGGAAGATTGTTCCGCCCAAAGCCAATTCTCGATCCTCCGTTACGGTGACATTGGATGAACCGCTGGATCATTCTTTGTTGTCTCGCGTGATCAGAGTACTCGATGCTTCGAAATCCGAAGTTGCAGGAACGGTTTCCGTTAGGGAGTCTGAAAAGGTTTGGGCGTTCGAACCAAAGGAACCTTGGATGCCGGGTCAATACACACTTGCAATTGCGTCGACATTGGAAGATCTCGCAGGCAACAATCTTGCGAGACCGTTTGAAACCAAGGAGCGAGAAGACAATGTCATCGGGGCTGTTGAATCGGAGGTCTCGATTTCCTTTAATGCCTCAGCACCGTGATGCGAATAGCCACGCTGAGAAGTGAAGCGTGCCACTTGGGCGAGCCGCAGCCTGAAAACTACGTTAGGACGACGCGCAAGCTAGTGATTTGTAGAGTAAATTCACTAACTTGCGCTTCGTGCTATTTATATTGGGCTCCGCCGCTCGCCTTGCATCTCGTTTAACGGTTAGCCGAAGGCGTACCTGCCAGTCGCTTCAACGAACAAAGAACGGCACGGGCGGCAAAAAAGCATGCTGTAGATAGATGCTAGCTGTTCCCTCCCAGAGCGCGAACTTAGCGATATACAAGATTCCCAAATAGACCAAAACTACTGCTACCTGGGGGATCAAAGCGAAATATCTCCAGATCAAATAGAATAAGTTTTCAAAGCTAGGTTGTTTGCGGAACTTGCTTCGTCTCAGCGACCACCCAACGCAAAGCTTCGCCGGAAACATGAGGATGACGAAAAAAAGCGACAGAATCCAAAAAAACTCGGGCGGAATCGGCTCAATTCGCAAGAGGTAGAGAGGGACTGCGAGCGCAAAGGTAGCCCAAGTTGCAAGGCAAAAAGACCATTGAGCCCTGTGATAGGATCTCCATGCAGAGAACAAATCAAACACGGACAGGAACTTCATCTCACGAGCCATTTGGATTTGCAAGAACGGCAAATGGAGCAGAACGCTCAGCATCCAAGCTGCACCAATCAATCCAATCAAAGCGGTCCCCGCGTTCCCGTTGCTGAGCAATCCAATCGCAATAAAGCTGCTCGGCAAAACCAACCAGATAATGGCTCCGACGGATGCCATGAAGCCGAGCCACAATAGTTTCGGCAATTGAAGCGAACGCACGAAATTCCACAATCGATCCTCGACTTCTCGCCAAACGCTGGGACGACAAACACTTCTCATTGCCAGCAAGGGGGCCGGCCAAAGAAAATGTCGAAACTTGCCGCCGCGGAATAGAGCCCACAAGACCCAGAGGACCCAGACCACGGAGATCACTCGGGCTCCTCGACGCCAATTCCTGGCAACATCACTGCCCTGCTGAACGAGCTCCGCCGTATAGGCCATGTCGGCAATGAACCAGACAGGTAACCATGACAAGAAAACGAAAATCAAGACCGCAAACAATCGACCAGCGATTGCCGTCCCAGGAAAACAGCTTCGGACCGGCTCGCCGCGTGCAATGCGAGCCGATACTTCCAACATGTAGCCAAAGCTCGCGAACTGCAGGATCGGAATCGTAGCGACAATGCTCAAAAGGACGATGAGGCTGGTGGTTCTCCAGAGGAACAAGGGGATTGAACAAATCCAGCGAATCCAGTTGAGCATGCTTGATTGGATTCCTAAAGCGAGTGGGACACGGGAGGGAGCAAAACCTATTCGGCTCAATCCATTTCAATATTGGTAAAAACGAGGCTAAATGATTATTGCGTTTTGCAATCGCTCGGCTTGATGCGTGATCTTACCACGTCGCACTTCCGGAGGACTTCGGATGATGCAGAAAAATCGAACGCAGAAATATAGTTGCGGCTTATTTTTCTGCGTTCGATCTTTCTGCCTATTTGCGTTTGGAATTCACACCGCTGTAGGCCTGTCATCAAAATCACAACTTTTTCTGTGATCTTGTTATGATAGTTGTCGGTTCCGTCGTATGTGCCAAACGGACACATTTACGAAAGCTCATTGCATCCATCCCAAAAAACTCATGTTTACCCCGACTCCAAACTTCGCCGAATGGATTAAGCCTCCGATCGAAGACGCTTGGTTTTTGACTGGCCCCACCGCGTCCGGCAAAAGTCGGGTTGCTTTGGACTTGGCCGAAAAAATCGATGCCGAAATCATTTCGGTGGACTCCATGGCCGTCTACCGAGGGATGGATATTGGAACAGCCAAGCCAACCGCGGGCGATCGAGAACGGGTGCCGCATCATTTGATCGACTTGGTGGATCCTACTAGCGAGTACAGTGTTTCTCAGTTCGTCGTGGATGCACACGTCAAGGCGGACGAAATTCGCTCGCGAGGCAAGCGAGTTCTTTTGGTCGGCGGCACGCCTCTCTACATCAAGACTCTTTTTTGTGGGATGTTTTTGGGACCGCCTGCCGATTGGGATTTTCGTGCCGCTGTTGAAGCGGACGTTGCGGAGTTCGGTATTGAGTCGCTCCGAAAACGGCTTGAGCAAGTTGACCCGCTGTCAGCCTTTAAGATCCTCGATGGCGACGTACGTCGAATGACAAGAGCTCTGGAAGTCGCGAAGATCACAGGCAAGCCGCTCAGCCACTGGCAAAACCAATTCGAGCAAGTCCAAGGACCGACGAGTTGCAAATGCTTTGCACTTGCTTGGGATCGTACTCAAATGCATAGCCGGGTCAACCACCGCGTCGACAGCATGTTCCATCGCGGCTTGCTGGACGAAGTCAAATCGTTAGTAGAAAGGTTCGGTACCTTGGGACGGACAGCCTCTCAAGCGGTTGGCTACAAAGAGCCGATCGAATTCTTGAAGGGAACGGTCAACGAAAAAGAGATGGTGGAGAAGGTCAAAGCCCACACGCGGCAATTTGTGCGTAGGCAAGAGATTTGGTTCCGATCGATGCCGACCATCCAACGCGTCCCCGTGGCAAGCGAATCGGATCTGGATAAGGCTGCTAACCAAATTGTAGAACAGTTTTCCTGATCTTTTCTTGCATTGCTGAACAGTTGTCCTCAACGTTATTCTTAACGTTTTTCTTAACTGCGGAGCAGTGGCATTTGAAAGCCACGGATGAAATCCGTGGTCAGCGTGGTACGAATTGTCTGAGAGTCGCAAAGCGACGGCATTCGCACTCAAGCTACTTGGCCTGATGTTCAACCTTGACTCTGGGTTGGGAACTGATTCACGGACCATGCCGCTCCTTCAGAGCTCCGGATCATTTCGGGGCGTAATACCTGGGGTTTCGTTCGCGGTGCGAACTCACCCCAGGCTATAAAATTCCATCGCATTCGCGATTCAATCGCAGATGGTCAGTTCAGTTTAGCTAAGACGACATGCTTAGATCGCGCAGCGCAACGAAACTTGCAAGCCATGGCACAAACTCACTCAGACTTCGGTGCAACAATTTGTTGATTTCCAATCCTCAAAGACTTCAACCGATCCATCCATGGCTCTTTTGTAATGGCCTCGGCTGTGCCAAGGTCCATATCCAGCCAGACATCTTCTAGCGTTGAGGGCTCGATCGCAGCGATCATTTCGGCTTTGCAAGGGGCATCACAATGCAGCTCCAATCGCTTCAGTCCGTCTATTTGAACCAGCGAGATAATTGAAGCTGCGGCTCTGCGGTTTCCTCTTAAATTGATAATCAATTCCTGGATCGACTTGTTTTGGCCAAGTTGCTGCAGAACTTCTGCTGGCATCAACTGTCCTTGAAATTCCATGTCCGAAAGTCGGAGTGACCGACAGCCAGACATGTTGCAAACAACATCCCAAGACTCTGCATCAAAATTCGCACTATAGATGCAAAGTGAGTCGAGAGGCTGCTCTCGCTCCGAGATCGCCATTAAGGCTTTTTTCGAGATGGATCCTCGGTTTATGCTAACCCTTTTCAGTTTTTCAAGCTTGAGGACGCGTCGAAGAAAGTTGGGATCGATTTCCATCCCCTCGAGCACCAGCTCGAATCCGTTATTCAAGCCATCAAGAACTGTTGGCTCAAATCGGCATTCCAAGCCAAGTCGAATAACTGGCAACTTTGTACCGTATCGATTCGAGGCCATGCCGTTCAAAAACCGAATATCGTTTTCACGTAGTTCATTGGCAACGTACACCAATGGTCGATAGTAATAGTCGTCCATCGAGACAAAGAAATTCGGATGAGCATCGAGTGCTTCTCTAAACTCGATAGCATTGTCCGCTCCGTCCAAAAGCACTTCGATCTGCGAAAGGCGTGTGACTTGGAGTGATTCCCAGATTTTTTGATTTGCTAAGCTAGACGGAATTACCAATCCATACACATCAACCGGATTGAGGAACTTGTTATCTAAATGCTGAAGCAATGCCGGATACAAATAGCCTGATTTTGTTAGTACCCAGCCGCTTGCATTCAATGGATATTCGTCGCCGCTGCTGTAGGTTGAAACCGATCCTCCCTTTCGATTGATGAGTTCGATTGCGGCATTTTGATCCGACCGCCGTATAAGAGGTTGCAAAACAACACGAAACACAATCGCCGAGAAAGCGGTCAGCAAAAGCAAGCTCGCAAAGCGAAATCGGCCCTTGGAACGAAAAACTCGCAAAAGGAGGGCAATCACGGCGAGAGACAGCAAAGTGAGAATGACTTGTTCGGCTGACCCGAACTGCATTCCCAGAAATGCACACGCCCCCAAGGTCAGAATCGCAGAGGCAATGACGACAAATAACCGCCTTTGCAAAATTTTCTTGCGAGCTAAGTTCGACGCAGGGGCAAGAATCGTCTCGATCGCTGTTTCTTCTGTCATTGTCAGTGAAATCACAAATAAAGTGAGCGATTGGCGGAAAACGACCAAAGTGGCATAGGCTTCCAGCCTGTGTGCGTGCGATTTCGTAGGCTGGAAGCCTATGCCACAAGGCCGAATCCATTGGTTTCGCCAGCGGTTTAGGATACAGGAAACATCGCCAACGCGCATTGATAAGCAGGCTTTTCTTGGGTAGATTTCTCTTCTAGTAGCGTAGCTACATTACTGAGCCGCGGGCGCTAGCCGCGAAACGGTTTCCATGGCAAGAACGATTGTCGCGGCTAGCGCCTGCGGCTCAATTTGAGCAAAGTGATAGGCGGTTGCCTGTCCGAAAACCGGGGCTAGCGCCCTTCGGCTAATGAATCACCCAATACCCTAGCTTCGACCGCGATCAAGGAAAGATAATCAGGATGCCTAAACCGAGAGTGCTCGTCCTGCGAGCTCCTGGCACCAATTGCGATGTAGAGACCGCTTTCGCCTTTGAAATGGCGGGTGCTGAGGCTGTCAAGCTCCACGTCAATCAGCTGATCGACCATCCCGATTTGGCCTCCAACTTTCAGATACTTTGCTTCCCGGGTGGGTTTAGCTACGGCGACGACATTGCCGCTGGCCGCATTCTGGCCACTCAGCTTCAGACCTTTTTGGCAGATACCCTTGAATCCTTCCGCCAGCACGATCGACTTGTCCTCGGTATTTGCAATGGATTTCAAATCATGATGCGATTGGGGATCTTCTTTGATTCGACGGAAAGCGTGCAACCTGCGACGCTCACTTGGAATCGCCAAGGTCGATTCGACAGCCGTTGGGTTCACCTCAAACCTGAAACCGATAATTGTGTCTTCCTGCGAGGAATCGACCAATGCTACCTGCCAATGGCGCACGCCGAAGGCCGATTTTTGTATCGAGATAGCGCTGCCGAGACTCTCTTGACGGAGCAAAAGCAAATCGTGCTTCGGTATGCAGATGCAGACGGAGCAACCGGCCGCGATGTGATCTCCTTTCCAAGCAATCCCAATGGAGCGCAAGGAAACGTGGCAGGGATATGTGATTCGACCGGCCGCATCTTTGGGTTAATGCCGCATCCTGAGCGACATTTGTTTGCCACCAACCATCCGCAATGGACTCGTCGTGAAACACAACCGGAGCACGGCGAAGGGCTCAAATTCTTTCAAAATGCGGTCGCTTACTTTGGCTAACGCATGAAAGTCATTCACGATCTAAACGAAATCTACACTCAGATCGATTTCGTGCGACGAGACGCTCGACGGATTGGCGTCGTCCCAACGATGGGTGCGTTGCACAACGGCCACTTGTCCTTGGTGCAACGGGCCAAACAAGAATGCGATGTCGCCGTTGCCACGATCTTCGTCAATCCAACTCAGTTTGGTCCCAACGAAGATCTTGCCAAGTATCCTCGGACATTAGAATCCGATTTGGAAGGCCTTCGCCAGCTGGGCTGTGACTTCGTCTTTGTCCCGCCGTCGGATCGGGTCTATCGTGCCAACCATTCCACCTTCGTCGAGCCACCCTTGGTCGGCAAACGCTGGGAAGGAGAATTGCGTCCCGGCCACTTTCGGGGTGTGACGACGATTGTGCTCAAGTTGTTTCAACTGATACCCGCGCATGTCGCCTACTTTGGTCGCAAAGATTACCAGCAAGTTGCGGTCATTCGCGCGATGGTCGATGATTTGAATATCCCGATTCGAATCGAAGCGTGTGCGACCGTTCGCGAACCAGACGGGCTTGCCATGAGCAGTCGCAACCGATATCTCTCCACAGAAGATCGGGGTCGAGCGCTAGGTCTTTGGCTAGCATTAACCAAAGCGCAGAATTGCTTGATGGCAGGCGATACCACTTGCGAAAGCCTGGAAAGGGGGATGCGCGACGAGTTGGCCAAGGCTCCTGTTGACTCGATTGATTACGCAGCGATCGTGGATCCTGTTACGATGGAGCCGATGCGGCAAGTAGACGAGACCGCGGTAGCCATCATTGCGGCTCGGGTTGGCAGCACACGCTTGATCGACAACATGACGCTTGTGGCGAACGAAAAATAACACCTTGAAAGAACCGAACCGTGCGTCCAACACTCTTCTACGTACCGCATGAATTCCTGGGTATTCCGGTATTGGGTTTTGGATGGGTTCTCGCGGCGCTCGTGCTCTTTGCAGCCGCATTTCTGGTGACCAATCGAAAGAAGCAAAGCGTTGCGAAAGTGCTTGAGGAGCAAGGGGTCGTTTGGGGTGTGGCGGCGCTCATCGTGGTTTTTTTGTTGCCACAAATTGAAACCCGATTCCAAACAGGCGGTGGCCAACCATGGATCGTGGGGTTACCCATTCGCGGTTACGGAGTCATGTTGATGCTTGGGGTCGTTAGCGCCATGGCGATTGCCATGTTGCGTTGTGAGAAAGCCGGGTTATCTCGCGACGCATTTTTCTCCTTGGCGACTTGGACAATTGTTGCTGGTATGCTGGGCGCCCGCATGTTTTACGTGATCCAAAAATGGAATGAGTTGGCGGGTGAGACGATTCGCGAAAAGCTTTGGACCGCGTTGCAAGTGACTGAAGGGGGATTGGTCGTTTATGGTAGCGTAATCGGTGGCTTGATCGCCGTGGCCTTTTGGAGCCGCAAGAATCGATTCCCGCTCCTTGTGCTCGCCGACTGCATTACCCCCGCTTTCTTCCTTGGACTTGCTTTTGGTCGTATTGGTTGTTTGCTTAACGGTTGTTGTTACGGCGGATTGTGCGAGACATCGCTACCGTCGATTACTTTCCCATCGGGTTCTCCTGCCTATATGGACCAGTTGGTATCAGGAAAGCTAATTGGCATCGAAGCCGAAAGCGATCCTTCCGGAGATTCTGCTCCATCGATAGTACAAGTGAAGCCTAAAAGCTGGGCTTCTGAAAACGATATTCATAAAGGCCAAAAGTTGATTGCGATCAAGGAGTTGCAGGTGGACGGTCCAAGCCCCAGTGACTCGCTGGCGGCCCCTGTTTTCGAAGCGATGATTCAAGTCGGCAATCGAAAGCTGCAGATCGCAGGAGGCTCGCTGCCGAAGCGTTCCGTACCAGTGCATCCATCGCAAATCTACGCGGCCATCAGCGGGCTCGTTCTCTGCCTTTGGACGATCCTATTCTCCACGATGACAAAACGGCGTGGAATGGTTATTGGCGCTGGTCTCGTAGCGTATGGTGTTCAACGAATCATCGAGGAGATCATTCGCGTGGACGAGGCCGGGCAATTTGGCACATCGCTGAGCATCGCGCAATGGATCAGCATCGGTGGGATCGTATTGGGAGTTGGACTGATGGTTAGCTCCAAAACCAACACGCATCAGCCTAAATAATCGATCGCCCGGCTTAGCTCGCTCGCTTCAGAATGTTGCGACTCATCAATTGGTCGCACGCTTGCGTAACATGTTCAGTAAAAATGGAGAGCATCGGGCCGCAGTCTTTTTTTCGATTTGCGGTCTTTAGGAGTGGAAGGTTTTGGACTCCAACATGGCTCGCGCCATAAGGGCTGACTCGCTCGATCGGCATTGGTCCAATCATGCCGATGGTTGGAGTTCCGAGAGCAGCCGACAAGTGCATTGGGCCAGTGTCCGATCCGACAAACAAGCTTGCAAGTCGAATCAAACTGCTCAATTGAGATAGACTCGTTGGCGGAGCGAGGGACGCGTGTTTGTTGGATTCCGAAACAACATGCTCAGCAACAGATCGCTCTTGATCACCTGACCAAACGACGAGCGAGGGAAGTCCCCATTGCTCGCCAAGGTGCCGAGCAACGCGAGCGTAACGATCTGCTGGCCAAAGTTTCGAAGCCCAACCCGCCCCCACGTTGATGATGGCGAATCTCCCTTCCATCTGTGAAGTTCGAATGGTCCGCTCGGCAAAAATTGCGGCGTCATCCGATTCTGGCAACTCAAAGCTGACCTCCGAATCGTCCACTCCAAGAAGCTTTAGCAATTCTAGGCCTCGATCGACGATGTGTTTGGATTCGGGGCGATAGAGACGGTTGTTCAAGATGCAGCTTACTTCGCGTCCATCGAATTGATCGCGATGAAAGCCGATACGATCTTTTGCACCGGACATCCATGCGATCAGGGAACTCTTGGTCAGGCCCTGTAAATCGAGGGTAACATCAGGCTTCCACGCTCGAATGGTTTTGCCAAAAGCCAAAAGCTGGCGGGGGGACTTGAAAGTCTTTTTCGAAACAACAAACATTTCATCGAGAGCCTCGTGCCCCTGGATGAGTTGCGAGGCAGCCCGTTCGATCACCCAACCGATTTTTGCGTTTGGGAAATTGCGACGAAGTGCATTTAGCACGGGGACGCTAAGAATACAGTCGCCGATCGCAGAAAGCCGGACGATGAGAATGCGCTTCGCCATAAGAACACTCGTTGGAAGTGCGGGCGCTAGCCGCGATTGAGTTCGCCGATCCTATCAAAACGTGGCTAGCGCCCACATTTCCATCGGGAAAGTAGACGAAACGCAGTTGCGAATCAATAGCATTCTCCGTTAGCTTGCAAACCCGCTTTGACCGCTCTTGTTGATTTCACGTAATGGCATACGCCGACGTGACTAGTTCTTATTTTGTTTGTTCGGCGTCGCTTCCCCATAGGCTATCGGCAAGCTTCCGATAAAGAGTCCCTGAATGACACGAGTCATGTGTGGAATCTCCAACCGATCCCATTCATCGTCAACTTGGTGGTAATCGGAGTGCAACGATCCGGCCGAGAAGCTGTGAGCAATGACACCCTTCTGAGCAAACGACCAATTGTCGCTTTGGCGATACAGCATCGCACTAAATTTTGGATGTTCGAAGATTTCGACGCCAAATGGAAGTGAAGCTTTGTTCATCACTACGCCGAGGTCCGACTCCTGCCAGCCTGTCATCCAGATTTTGTTTCTCGCTCCGGACTCTGGCCGGCCGATCATTTCGATGTTGACGTTGGCTCGGATTTGGTCCAGAGGCCATGCTGGAGTTTCGACGAATTGCTTGGACCCCAAAAGTCCAGACTCCTCCCCCCAGAAGGTCATGAACAGGAGGGACCGTTTGGGGCGGGGCATTTTGGCAAATGCATCTGCCAGCATTACGACGGCAGTGACTCCGGACGCATCATCATCTGCTCCGTTGAAAATACCGTCCCCAGCAATGGGCTTGGCACCAAGATGGTCGAGGTGGGCGCTGAACAAGACAGCTTCTTTGGAAAGCTCTGGATCCGTACCCTCCAGAAGGCCGATGACATTTCGCATTGGAGATTCCGAAACGATCGCAGCAGGTACTTCGAGTTGGATCGAAGCTGAGGACAAAGCAGACTCCGGTACAAGGATAACGGGAATAGCGAATTTCCCACGCGCGGACTCTGATCGCGGCTTCTCTTGATACTCACGAGAAGTTTGTATCAATTCACTATCGTCAGAAACGCCAAGCAAGAGTGCCTTCGCGCCTGCCTCTTGCAAGGTGTTGGTCATCCTCGCAACTTGAGATATCATCCGTGATCCTTTGAGGTTGGTAGTCAACATCCCTCCGACTACGCCATCCAACCCACTCCCAGGTAATTCACTGGCCAAATCGACTGGCTTTACCATGCCCGTGTAGTTCAATATTTCTGAGCCCGCAGCCAACAGTCCAAACTGAGCGATGGGTTTGGATTCGGCGTCTGCTAGTCTTACTGGCGTGCTTGGCGTTTTCACCATAGGCTTCATGGTGACATGAAAGTAGTCGCCGTCAGCGAGTTTTCCATCCAAGCCAGCCCCACGAAACCGAGAAGCTACATACCTAGCAGCGATATTAAATTCGTCAGAACCTGTCGCACGCCCCGCAAGCTCATCGCTTGCCAAAAACGAAATCGTTGCAGTCACTCGGCCTTCTGTGATTTCATCGAGGCCGACTTTTTGCGACTGTGTCGCTTGGCCCTGTGTCGAAACCGCTTCCTGTCGGCCATACGAGGCAACGGGACAACCAATGAGCATCACAACGCCCGCAGAAAGTAACGGGGAAAAATAACGAACCATAACGGGGGCTTCCTTAACTCGAGCTGCAAAACACCAAGAAATCATTCGGCACCAGTATAGTCGCGCCAGATGAAAGTAGCAGCAGTGTCGAACAATTGTCTCAATTGTTCAAGGCGACGATTGGGACAATCGTGCGACACTCATTCATCGATGAACAGAGCCCTAAAGTTGCAGGACACGCAGCGCTTGCGAAACCTGTCGCCAATCCGTTGTTTTCGGTCGAGCGAACTCGTGATAAGCATCTTCAGCCTCCAGCGAAAGCTCAGAGAAGTATTGAAGGCAAGCTGTTACCACTTCCGCGTCCCATTGCGTTCTCATTCCGTTGCTTAGAATCTCGATAGCTCGTTGCTGTCCCATAGCATTACGATAGACCCGTGACGAGGTCATCGCGTCGTATGCATCGGACACAGCAAGTATTCTAGCCATCAACGGAATTTCATCCCCTACCAAATTATGCGGATAGCCCGTTCCATCAACTCGTTCATGGTGGTAGAGCACACCAGGCAAGGCAAACTTGAGCTTCCCGAGCTCTTCCAAAATCCGGTGACCAATCTCTGGGTGCTTGCGAATGATATCAAACTCCTCCGGTTCCAATTTGCCCGCCTTAAGGAGGACATGGTCCGGGATTCCTATTTTGCCGATATCGTGCAATACGCCAGCAAGGTAGATTTCTTGGCAAGCGACTTCCGATAGATTCAGTCGAAGAGCAATTTGGTAGGCGACGCTTCCCACGCGTTCGCTATGCCCATGCGTATACGGATCTCTGGCTTCGATTGCATTGCTCATTGCACGAAGAGTTCCCAGCACCAACTGCTCGCTCTCCAACAAGCTGGCGTTGCTGTATCCGTCAGCGGCAATGTAGCCAGCCACCTCGTGGAGTAGCTCAGCGTCGGAAGAAACGAAACCGATTTCGCTCTTGGATGCCACAGACGAAGAATGCTTTCGTCGATTGATGGCCAGGACATATCCAATAGGTTCCGGTTCACTTATTGGCACGATTGCACAAGAGTGGCAAATCCCATTGTGGAGTTGCTGCTCAATTCCATTCAAAATGACAGACTCTCCACATCGTGGTTTCTGAATTCGTTGAATGAGAATTCGAGCATCATCGAGTGTCCAAACTTGTTTGCCACTGATCATCGATTCCAATCCGTGCCCTTCTACCTCCGTATCCGAATACAGGTAGATTGCGATTGCTTCTGCATCGATTAACTTGCGAAGTGACTCGATGGACTGCCTAGACTGTTGGCCAACTGTCTTCTTTCGAATCGCCCGTTGCGCGTTTAACTGACGAAGCCAGACTCGTTCGTTGTAGCTTCGTTCCATTTCTGTTTCTGCATTTAGAATGGCGATTTCTTGGACGTCGATCTGGTGTTGTCGCCGAGTCGCTTCATGGGCGATGTGAATGAGTCTTCCTGAAACGTTGGGCGATTCATTCATGCGACCGATAGCAAACCAATGTTCCCTCTTGTTGTTTTCGGTGCTTGATAAAGGGATGGCAAACACGGAACGGTTGCCTGTTGCTTCAGCCAAGGCTGCTTGTTTCGAGGCCGCGGCAGAGTTGATGGCTTCCAGAACGAATTGAGCGTCAGATTGCCAGGCTGCTTCGTAGGTCGACTGAACACTGATCTCCCGAGCCGGTGCTCCTGGGCTTCGCAAATAGGGCAAGCAGGCCGTGCCCAGCAACTGGGCAAGGTCATCGCACTGTCGCGATACGCTTGCAGGAAAGATCATTGGGAAATCGATTGTTTGGATTAGTCGGATTGTTCCGGCAACATGCAGGACTTGACTTCAAAAGCATATAACAGGAAGTTGCAAAATTTCCAAAATGTGCATGAAACCACACGTTCCTTCCAGGGAGAACTGTTGGTCAAGAAACACTATTGTCAATTGTATTATCTGGAACGCTTTCAGCCCCAGCGGTTCGCTACTTGGGCGGCCTGTCTGTGGACGGATGTGGCGTTGTTTTGGCCTCAATCTGGTTGCGATTGTGCAACACGGGGTTTCGTCGGTTGATGCGAAAAGACAACATAGGTCGAAAGCAAGCCTGATAAGGATTGCACGGCTCAAGGGTTCTGATCCTGGTTGATTTGCTTGGTTTTGCTGCGATCCGGATGGTTTTCTGCGGTGATCCGAGACTTTACCGCCTGCGAGCTTTCGAGAAATGGAACGCGGTCTGCGTTGATTGGACACTGAAGCGACATCGTTGCTGGCAAAGTTCATCCTTTTACGCAATTGGACCGAAATGAGAATCAGAGCCCGCGTTGATCTTTCGAAACGATGGCATGCCCTGCTTTTTTCATCCTACCTAGCATTGTTGGGCGGATTGGCGATGGGACAATTGATTGCTCAAGTCGACAAAGCCGATAGGCCTGATGAGTGGCGAAAGACCGTGCGAGGGTGGGAATACGCACATGCGATACAATCGAGTTCGAGACCTGTTTTTGTCAAACCCGTTTCCGTCCAGCCATCGGCTTTGAGCGACCTTCGGCAATGGCATAGGATCGCATTGCCCATCGCATTGAGCAGTTTCCTTGGCACCTTCGGATGCTGGCTCCTGATTGGCGTTCCCAATCGTGCAATTGTCAAACGATTGACTTAGACACATTCGACAAAAGTAGCAGGCACGCTCCGTCGTGCCGTCCGCTGGTGCTCAGTTGCTCTGGTTTCTAGTCAATGGCACACGGGATTGAGATAAATCGGCAAAAGAGGACTGGAGTTTATCCCGTTTTGGGCTTGAACGATCACCTTTAGGCCAATGTTGGCTTTGCCCCCCTTGCAACGCACGCTCAGATTCCATCAAATTAGTTCCGCGTCCTAGAGAACTCCCTTCGTTTTGCCCTAGAATCTGAGCCTTCAGCGCACGTTTGCTGACAATCATGACCAACAGCCTATTTCAATTGACAAACCAAGTTGCAGTCGTCTTGGGGGGCACCGGCAGTTTAGGCGGGTCCATGGCAGAAGCACTCGGTGCCGCCGGGGCCAGAGTCGCTATTCTTGGGCGAAGCGCTGAGCGAGGAATGCACCGCGCAGAACAGATTCGGCGCGATGGAGGCGAAGCTGTCTTTCACTCCGCGGATGCCTTGGATCGCGATTCGCTTTCACGAGCGCGAGACATTATCGAAAAATCGCTAGGACCTGTCGATATTTTGATCAATGCTGCCGGCGGAAATCAGCCTGAAGCAACGTTGCAGCCTGGCGACGATTTTTGCCACCTCCCCATGGATGCATGGCAAAATGTGTTTGACCTCAACTTGATCGGCGGCACCGTTCTGCCATGTCAAGTATTTGCAGAAACGATGCTGCTTCGAAACTCGGGCAGCATCGTGAATGTTGCATCCATGTCAGGCATCATCCCATTGTCTCGAGTGGTTGCCTATTCAGCAGCCAAAGCGGCGGTGATTAACTTGACCAAGTTCCTTGCTCGCGAATGGGCATCCAAGGGCATTCGAGTCAATTGTATCAGCCCCGGTTTTTTTCCTGCAGAACAAAATCGCGGCCTGCTTTACAACAAGGACGGTAGTCTTTCGCCGCGTGGCCAACAAATTATCAATCATACGCCATCTGGGCGGTTTGGTTACTCGCATGAACTTGCAGGAGCCACTATCTTCTTGGCTTCTTCGACGGCGTCTTCCTTTGTCACCGGCCATAACTTGGTCGTAGACGGTGGATTTTCGTCCGCAACAATCTAGTCCCAGTCCAAAGCCCGAACTCAATTCGGCTTCCATAACTTTTACCATCCTCTTGGAGTAACAATGGCTCAGCTCAGTATTCGTAAAGATTCTTGCGATCTCGACTTCCTTTCGCTCGGTGCACTCGTGCATCGCCTCGACCCAGGAATCATCCCGTTTCGCAAAGCCAAGTCGTTCGACATTCACGTATCGGGCGGTGAGTACAATGTGGCTGCGAATCTTTGCGACTGCTTCGGCCTCAAAACGGGCGTGGCAACAGCCATGGTTAACTATGGCATCGGGGAGTTAGTTCAAGCTCGCGTTCGCGAGATGGGCGTGAAGCCATTCTACAAACACTTTGAACACGACGGCGTTCGCGGTCCGAACATTGCTACCGTCTATAGCGACCGCGGCTTGGGAGTAAGACCACCTGTCGTGTTTTACAATCGGGCTAACGAAGCGGGCGGAATGCTCAAGCCGGGCGATTTTGATTGGAAAGCCATTTTTGCATCAGGCGTCCGCTGGTTCCACTCCGGTGGGATCTTCGCAGCTCTTTCCGAGACGACCTCCGAACTGATCGTCGAAGGGATGCTCGCTGCCAAAGCTGCTGGAGCAATAACCTCATTCGACTTGAACTATCGCGCGAAATTATGGGCGACCACCGGAGGGGCAGCCAAGGGGCAAGAGATGATCAGCAAGATCGTCAAAAACGTCGACATGCTGGTGGGCAACGAAGAGGATCTACAAAAGGGCCTTGGAATCGAAGGGCAAGACGTTGAGTCCAAGACCGCACTCGATCCTGATTCGTTCTTCAACATGATCGAACGGGCAGTCACCAAATTCCCGAATGTGAAGATGGTTGCAACCACGTTGCGAGAAGTGCACTCAACCAATAGGCATGATTGGGCCGCTGTTCTTTGGTACGATGGCAAACGCTATGTTAGCCCAACTATTTCGCTGGACGTTGTCGATCGCATCGGTGGCGGTGATGGATTTGCGGCCGGTTTGATTTACGGCATGCTCGCAGGGAAAGAGCCAGAACAAGCCTTACGATTGGGCTGGGCGCACGGTGCTCTGCTAACCACGTTCCCAGGGGACACTACGATGGCCAAGCTCCCAGAAGTAGAGCAGCTCGCCAAAGGGGGTTCCGCTCGGGTTCAACGATAAGCTCATCGTCTAGACACCCTCCCGCTGGGAGGGTGACTTTGAATCCCTGTAAATCCCCGGGGGACTAAGGCTGGGTCTCTACGGTGCTAGACATTCGTCGAGAACCGCGGCTAACGCCGATCGGCTAATTGGCTCCTTGCACCCAAAGACTCCTGTCGACATGCTTAATGCTTAGTTCTCAATAGAAAATTGGGAGGTCGCTAGCAACAAGCTGTTTGCCTTCGGTTAGAATCACGAGTTCCTTGTACACGTGAAAGAGAACCGAACGATGGATTGCTTACGTTGCTTTTGTTTGTTGATTGCTTTGGTTTCGAGCGGGCTTGATGCAAACGCGGACTGGCCTGGATTGCTCGGACCGACCCGAAATGGAATCGCCTCCCCAGGGAGTGAGTTACCGAAGGCAATTGACTCTCAACCTGCACAGATATGGGAGGTCGAAGCAGGTCAGGGGTATGCAGGTCCGGCTGTTGCAGGAAATGATTTTGTTTTGTTTGAACGTATTGGCGATAATGATTGCGTTCGACTATTGAAATTAGAAACCGGCAAGGAAGTTTGGCGACGTGAACTCAAGGCAGGTTATCGCGGAGGAATTGATTCTGACAAAGGCCCCCGTTCGGCACCCGCGATTTTGGACGATTCAATCTTGGTGTACTCAGCGGCTGGGGATTTAACACTGCTTGATCGCAAAAGTGGCGGTGTTAAGTGGGCTCGGCCGCTTCGCAAGGAATACCAAGCCGAAGACGGTTATTTCGGAGCCGGTAGCACGCCGCTCGTCGTCGGCAATCAAGCGATCGTCAACATTGGTGGGAGATCTGCGGGAGCAGTCTGCGTCTCGCTCGAGGATGGCAAAACCCTTTGGACCTCGCCCGCAGCGGAAGCCAGCTATGCTTCGCCAATTCTGTTAAACCCAAAAGCGGACTCATCGTTAGCACGTCCAATTGTTTTGATCCCTTCAAAGCAAAAGACACTTGGCGTAGATTTGGCAAAGGGCAGTCTCGTTTGGGAGTTCCCGTTTGGACAGCGGGGGCCGACTGTCAACGCCGCCACTCCTGTTGCGAACGCGAGCGGAGATGTGTTCCTGACCTCCAGTTACGGTATTGGTTCTCTCCTGGTTCGTCCAAGTCCGACCGATGTTCAGATCGTCGCTAAGGGGACGGAAATCAGCAGTCAATATTCGACCCCAATCGTAATCGGGGACAAAATCTTCGGATCGGACGGCCGCGAGGATGGTGGGGAAGGAGCTTACAAATGCTTGCAAGCATCGGACGGAAAGTTGATTTGGGAGCAGCTTGACATGCCGATTTGTCACTCGATTGGGGTTGGCAAAACAGTGCTTATCATCGGAATCGATGGCCAGATTTGGGCGATTGACAGTTCGGCGGACGCATTTCGAACTCTTTGGAAAACGGAGCTCCCGCGGGGAAAGTACCGCGCATTGCCTGCGTTTTCACGAAATCGGCTCTACACTCGAACTTCAGGTGGCTCGGGGGACAAGTGGTACTGTTTCCAAATTGGGGAGTAGAGATTCCCTAGGTGATCCCTCTTTCCAAGGCTCTGCCTCGGAAAGAACTGCTTTCGAGGCACCGTCCCAGGTAACCCGAAGCGGAAGCGAGGAATTGCCGGAAAGCCCTAGACAAATTTGAGAATTCTTGGCATCATATGCCGCTCCAGTCCCTGGGATTATTGTATTTAGATCGCATTCAGGAGTCGTGAAGTGCCAAATATTAAGAGTGCTAAAAAGCGCCATCGCCAGTCCCTCGAGCGCCGAGCACGCAATCGTTCTGCTAAGTCTCAGCTCAAAACCGCATTGAAAAAGCTTCGCGAATCCGTTGACGCGAAGAAATTCGATGAAGCCAAGACTCAGTACTCCGAATACTGCAAAATGCTTGATCAAACAGCAGCAAAGAAGATCATTCACGTCAATAAAGCTTCGCGAACTAAGAGCCGATTGAGCAGCATGATCAAAAAAGCCTCAATGGCTGTTGTTGCTTAATCCGAGTTGACTTTGCTTCTAGCGGCAGGGCGATTGCCCTCCGTTTTCGCCGCATTTATTAGGCACTCACTGAACGGCTCTTGCTGTTCGGCTAACAGGGTGAGTGCAGCACGGCGATTGCAGTGGTTTTTAGGGACTGCGTTTCAGTGATGTGGAATCTAGCATCGCTTCTCTCGAATTTTCGGTTTGCAAGCTTTGGCCTATCAAATGTCGATTCGATTCATGGGAGTCATGATCGAATTCGGACTTGGCGCTATGGTGAAGTTGAGGTCTCTAATGGTGAGGTCGTGGCGATCTACCCGAGATGGTGGCCGAGAGTTGGTTCGCAATGGGAGTCTTGGCAGGACTCTGTTCATCGCACATTACCCACGGATTCGTGTCGAGCATATTATGCATTCCCGCGAAGAGCCCCTGGGTTCATGAGTGTCCTTTACGCCCGAAGCGGCCCTGGCACTCAGTATAAATCCATTGCGCGCGCCGCGAGCGCAATGGATGAGATCGCTCGGATACGCGACGCGCAGGCGATCGTTTGTCAGATGATTTCAGAGCGAGGTACCGAGAGATTGATGAAGCGTTGGGGATATGTCCGTCACGCATTTTCACTTGGGGACAATCACTATATCAAGCGGCTGCGGTGAATCCGCGATCCAATTCTTCTGTACGACGCGCAAGGCAGTGCCATAGATACTCGATTCACTAGCTCGCGCGTCGTGGTAGCCATATATGAACCCGCCACTCCGCTAAGGGCTCATAGCACTATTGATCGCAGTCCCTGAAGAGTTGAACGTGTTCCTTGTGGCTGTCGCAACTTGGCCGACCGTCGCGATGCAAGCGCCAGCGATCAGTGAAACCATGACGGCATACTCGACCGCTGTTGGTCCATCTTCCTCGACAAGGAGACGTCGAAGTCGGTTGGTTAAGGATCGATACATCTCGATTGAATCTCAAAAATGGTTGCCGGTGAGATACGCACTGATCTATTCAGTTCTACCTCGGTTTCGGCATGTTGAGCGACTAACCATAATGAATCGTTTATTGCCAAATCAGATTTTACATGGCCGGCAGTGCCATCCCCTACAATCCGCAGAATCGAGCATTGCAGTCGCCGCAATCCATGCGGAACACCACATGATTCTAGGCTAGCCCAGATCACCAAACATCCGAATGGCGTTGAATTATGCCTGTACCCGTAGCGGAAGTTGTAAAACTTCCTGGAGTTCAAGGCACTTCAGGAACTCTCACGAGGTTCTACGACCAACTAACTCAACCTCATTCACCCCACATCCGAGCTTGTCTTTCGAAATCGTTGTCTAGGTACATCCTGCCACCGGTTAGCCAATGCCAGAAGCTGTTCAAGAGGTAGGCGGGGATAAAGAATGGTCCCCACCAAAGATATTGCTTGACATGAATCCACTCGTGCTCGAAAGAATCCTCGTAGTTCTTTTCATCGGCAGCGAGAATGACGTGCCCAAATGTAATAGCAATTGCGCCGCCAGAGATAGGCGCAAGGCTCAACAGACGCTTTATTCTTGGTCCGTATATGCCCAGCGTGCCTCGTCTTACAACCAAAGTTCGATGCCCCATCATCGGCATAAATCCGATTACCAAACCCAAAAGTGTGTTTGGTAATGGCCAAAGGTAGAGCAAAAGGCGAGCAATGGATTTCATGGCTTTGAAAACCCGACGCGTAAGGAAGATTTGTAGCTGGATTCGCAAGAAATCGGGTGGTTTTGAATTCTCAAGAATTCAGCTACCGACGCCACCCTAATTCAAGAGCGGTTGTGTCATCAAATGCGGCAGTCCTGTCATCGCTTGGACGATACTGTTTCCGATGGCTTGAATCCCCTTGGACCACATCAATTGCTCGTCGGCAAATACCAATTCCGGAATCGCAGGAAGGACATGCCAGTCTCCGCGAACAATTTCTGTCTCAAGTTGCGAAACTTGCCAAACTGCGTGTCCAATAAACAATCTGCAGTGTTCAGGCGTGGTTTGAGCTAACTTTCTCAAGGTGTCGGATTGTGCGGACAGATAGACCCCTTGGCTGTTGCCTCCTTCGGCCAGCTGCTGGTTGTCGTGAATAGCCAAAACGGGTCCGTTTTGCGGCCCACCGAAGTTCACGTGCGATAGAGTATTGGTTGGCTTTGCGTTTCCCTCGAGCAATTGTTCCCAAAGGGCATTGGTATCAATGGCTAGGGGCCGATTAAGCATAATGCCTATTGTTTGCTCCTCCGAGTGCTCAACAACAATGCAAACCGAACGCGCAAATACAGGATCCTGAATTCCAGGAGCAGCAATCAACAAAAGCCCTGCAAGAGAAACCCGAGGATTTTCTTCCTTGGAACTAGATGATTCAGGTATTCGATTCATTGAAATTTCACTGTCGTCCTTTTGAAGGAAACATCCCAAAACTATCGCCTCCAACTACGGAAAGTGATAGGATTGCCACAATGACAAGCTGGGTAACACAGGCAAGCAAAAACGATGCCGAAATCAGGGGTGTAAATTGAGTATTCAGGATTTGAGGAGAAATTACACGTTCGGAGGCTTGGTACGCTCCGATCTTCCGCCCGAGCCAATGCAACTGTTTCAGCAATGGTTCACACTCCTACAGACCACCGAAAAGCCGGAATGGTTCGAGGTTAATGCCATGACCTTGTCCACTGCGAACCCAAACGGGGGATCCTCCAGTCGCATCGTATTGTTAAAGGGGATCGATGCGGATGGATTCTTTTTCTTTACCAATTACGACTCGGATAAGGGACTGCAGATTGCTTTTGATTCGCAAGTCGCGCTCCATTTCTTTTGGCCCATGTTTGATCGACAGGTTCGTATTGAAGGCCAAGCAGTAAAAACCACTGCTGCCTTATCGGATCAGTACTTTTCATCCCGTCCGAGGTCGAGCCAATTGGGGGCTATTGCGTCTCCACAGTCGCGACTTCTCCTTGATGAAATGCAACTGGAGCGCACTATTGAGGAGCTTGAAATCAAATTCGCGAATCAGACCATACCGCGTCCAGACAACTGGGGTGGCTACAAAGTCGTTCCTAGCATGATCGAGTTTTGGCAGGGGAAACCGTCGCGATTGCACGATCGATTTCGATATGAGTATTCGAGAGAGTCGGGAGATTGGTCGATTCATCGCTTGGCACCGTAAACAGCACTGCTGTTGCTTAGCCAAAATCGCTCGGGAGTCTTTCGTAGCGAAACTCGTCAAGAGTTTCGGCACTTATTCGCAGACAACCGAAAGTCTTGACGACTTTCGCTACACTGGAATCCTTTTTTCGGCCGAAAGCTGCTAATTTGAATTCGAAGGGGGGATTCGAATGGGTTAACAGTGCGGCCTCAAAGGTATGCGCCGAACCTTTCGGGAGTGACTTTGGCCCTTTTTTGTGCTATGATAAAGAGCCCTCCGCTCCGGTTTTCCGCAGCTCCCACCAAACATTCCCACCTACAGAGTCCAATCGATGCCATCACCTCGCGACTCGACAAGCGCCATTCCCGACCGGCAAGACCGTCGTCGTTTTTTGCACGCGGCCTCCGTTGGGTGCTTGGGAATCGGAATGGCGAATGGTTTGAGTCCAGCTCAGGCGGCGATTGTTTCTAGCAGCGTCCGCGCAAAGCCAGCGAAGGCCTGTATCTTTTTGTTCATGTGGGGCGGGCCAAGCCAGCTCGATACATTTGATCTGAAACCCAATGCTCCCTCGGAAGTTCGAGGTCTTTTCAAACCGATCTCGACGCAAGTCCCAGGCATTCAAATTTGCGAACACTTTACGCGTCTCGCTAAACACACCGACAAGATCGCGATCATTCGTTCGCTGACCCATGATGACCCAGCTCACCTTTCGAGCGGGCACGCAACCGTAACAGGCCAACTGGCACCTGTACTAAAGAGCGATGCAACTCCACCCAGCGACAAAGACTCGCCACACATCGGGGCACTGGTCTCGAGGGTTCGACCTACCAGTGCAGGGCTACCTTCGTTCGTTACGTTGCCCTGGAAAGCCTTTCATCCGGCGGCACCAGGTGGCGAAGCCCCTGGCCAACATGGCGGGTGGTTGGGCTCCAGGCACGATGGGCTCTTGTTGACGGGCGATCCCAATGCAAAGGAGTGGAAGCCCGGCGCTCTTTCGCTTCCAGCCGACATGCCTTTGGAGCGAATGCAATCTCGATACGATTTGCTTCGATCACTAGAACGCCAGCACACAACCTTAGCCGGTACCGCTCCAGGCCAGCTGCACGATCATCAATCCCGCGCCTACGAATCCATTACATCACCACAAGTTCGCAAAGCTTTTGATCTTTCATGTGAGTCGGACAAGGTTCGCGATGACTATGGTCGCAATATCCATGGCCAGTCTGTTTTGATGGCTCGCCGATTGGTTGAACATGGCGTGCCGCTGGTTACCGTGAATTGGCACAATGATGGCAAGAACTTTTGGGATACGCATGGAGACAATTTTAATCGACTTAAGAACGACTTGATTCCGCCTGCGGACATGGCTCTTTCTGCACTTCTGGAAGACTTGCAGCAGAGAGGCATGCTCGAAGAGACGCTGGTCGTTTGGGTCGGTGAATTTGGCCGCAGACCACAAATCACTCCAGCCAATGCCGGTCGGGAACATTGGCCGTTTTGCTACAGCGGCTTGATGGCGGGCGGAGGCATTCGAGGCGGAATGGTCTATGGCGAAAGCGATGCCAATGGGGCTTATCCGAAATCGAATCCAGTCAGTCCGCAAGACTTCGGAACTACGATCGTTCACGCTCTTGGTATCCCGGTCGATGCCACTCTCGAAGACCGAGAGGGAAGACCGCACAAAGCGACTTCTGGCAAAGTCATCGATTCCTTGTTTGGATAGTTACCTTTTTCTGAGGAGCCAGTAACATGCTGCAGCCAAAGTATGGCTTGGATCGACGCGGGTTTCTGCGGCTTGGAGCTGCTGGCGTGGTTGGCTCGAGTATCCCATGGCAAACCGGGCTTGGTAACGCCCGTTCCGAAGCCGATCAACTTGGCAAAGGCAAGGCGAAATCCGTATTGATCGTCTTGCTCAGTGGTGGCCCAAGTCAGCTGGATACGCTCGATCCAAAGCCGGACTCGCCTGCCGAGATTCGTGGCGAATTCAACACCATCGGGACGACGATCCCTGGCGTCGCTGTTTGCGAGCACTTGCCGAAACTAGCGAAGCAAACCGATCGATGGGCAATCGTGAGAACGCTCGCGCATCGTGAGCACAATCACTTGCTCGCAACCCACGTCGCATTGACAGGCCGTCCAGGCCCGATCCCAAAAGGTGGGAACGATTTGGACCGTGTGGAATCGAGAGAGGACTTCCCGAATTTCGCTTCGGCGCTCAATTATGTGCGTCCCTCCAGCAACGGAATCCCAAGCGGTGTTTCCCTCCCGAACTACCTCATCGAAGGTCCATTGACATGGCCGGGCCAACACTCGGGCTTCCTCGGTCCAAAATTTGATCCATGGCAGATACAAGCAGACCCGAACGACAAGAACTTTCGGATGGATGCATTAAGCCTACGCGATGGTATCACAACCGATCGATTGCAATCAAGACGGGAGCTTCTCGCTCGATTCAATCATGATCGAAGTAATTCCAGCGGTCTCACCCACAAAGAATCGATCGCCTTTCGCGATCAACAGCAAGTTGCATTCAATCTGCTGACGTCCGGCAAAATGGTCGAGGCCTTCGATATGGGCCGTGAAGCCGACGCGGTGCGCGATCGCTATGGACGCAACAAGTTTGGGCAATCGCTGCTGTTGTCACGCCGACTTATCGAAGCGGGCGTACCGATCGTGCAAGCGACCATGGGAATCGTACAAACTTGGGATACCCATACGGACAACTGGGGAAAACTCAAGAACACTCTGCTTCCACAGTTGGATCAGGGGCTCGACGCCTTGATGGAAGACTTGGTCGCGTCCGGACTTTTAGAGCAAACATTGGTCGTGGTCATGGGCGAGTTTGGTCGCACGCCCAAGATCTCGACGTTGCCGGGCGAAACACTGCCGGGTCGCGACCACTGGGCGCACGCTTATTCAGGGCTCTTTGCAGGCGCCGGAGTCATGGGCGGCCAAGTCATCGGACAGACCGATGCCCGAGCGGCGTACCCAATCACTCGACCGTGGTCACCCGCCGATATCTGTTCGACTTTGTTCAACGCATTGGGAATCGAACATGATGTGACTATCATGGACCCACTGCAACGACCACATCATTTGCTTAACGGCACGATCATCAATCCTCTCTACACTGGGCGTAGCTCATGATAAGTCCGCTCAAGAGTTTTTTTCATTGCAAAGGCACCCCCGGCAGGTGTGCCCCACCGAGTACACCAACGAGGGTCACTCTTGCCGAGAGTGACCTTGAACTGCCAATAAGGCGAGCGGCGGGAGAGCATATACCACGATTCGTAGCTGGATTCGCCAGAATTCAGTACGTCCTGAATACTGGCGAATCCAGCTACGGTAGTTTTCCGCCTGCCGCTCGCCTAAATCCCCGCATGCCCCATCTAGCACTGTACTTGGCGAGCATCTTCGTTTTGCTTTCAACCTGCGGCCAAGTTAACGCTCAAACAACCATTGCTTCGATAAAACCTGCATCATGCCAGCCCGGCGTGCCATGCAAATTGACGTTGAGCGGCAGCAAGCTGCCGGCAGACTTGCGGGTTCGCACCAATCGCTCCGATGTCAAAGTCGAAATCGAAAGCGTTGCGGACACTCAAGCCATTCTTGTCATCACCGCCTCGACTGAGAGTCGACTTGGGTCATGCGGTCTTTGGTTTGCTAATGCGGGCGGTCCGCTCGCGACGAAGTTGATCCTAGTTGACGACCTACCATCGGCACTCGACAACAGCAATAACCACTCGATTGCAACAGCTCAGAGCGTGGCTCCGTTTGTCGCGATTGATGGAGTGAGTGAAGGCTCCCAGTTTGACTACTACCGTTTTAGTGCGACGGCCGGACAACGCATTGCATTCGATGTTTTGACTCAAGCGATCCACTCCAAGATGGATCCGATCGTGCGTTTGATGCGAGCCGATGGTCAAGTGTTGCATGTGGAAGATGACGATGCGACGGGGCCAGATTGCCGGTTCAGCCATACCTTTGTCGAGGCCGGCGATTACTTATTGCAAGTGGGCGAAAGCCATTACGCGGTGGGTGGCGAGTATCATCTCCGGATCGGTGACTTTCCTATTGTGCATCATGCGTTTCCTCTTGCGATTCGACGAGGCGACAACGCAAAGGTCTCGTTCGTAGGTCCGGACGTTTCGGCGGATGTTGTTGCGGACTTGTCGGTTCCTCCATCGGTCATGGACTCTACACTTAGCGTATCGGCACGCAAACCAGACGGTAAGTCTGCCGCATGGAGCACGATCGCGCTCAGCAATTTTCCGCAGCATGTCGAACCTGCTAAACCTGCCGCCGCAGAGCCCGCAGTTCCAGATCCTGCCGTGAAGCAAGTGTTAGAGCTACCTATTGGCATCAGCGGTCGTCTGGAACAGCCTGGCCAGCGCGATACCTATTGGTTGCGTGGGATCAAAGGCCAGGTGGTTCGTTTTGCATCGCGAACGCGTAGTCTTGGCTGTGCGACCATGCTTCAAATGCAGTTGTGGAATGCAGCAGCTGCGAAACTAGCAGAGACGCCCGTCAACGAGTCGGACGAATGGAGCTTTGACGTTACGCTCCCTGAAGATGGCGAGTATCGGCTTGAGGTCGGAGATCTGCTCAAACGTGGCGGAAGTGCATTTGGTTATCTCGTTGAAGCCACGCCTGCAGGCAATTTCTCGGTTGCTGTGAAGCCTGACCCGAAAGGCAGGCAGTCCTTTGCCGTAGAAGAATTGCACGGCGGCTTCGCCGTTGATTTGCTGATCTCCCGATTTGGATACGAAGGTGAAATTGATTTGTCGATAGATGCTGGTCAAGGGCTCCGGCTCTTGAACCCGCGCGTCGCCGCGGGGGCCAAGGAACACCACGCGATTCTGTTGGCCATCGACGGCTGGCAGCCTCAATCGTTTGCTTTGCTTCGATTGCACGCGGCTGCTGTTGGTAACCCAGCGATGGCCTGCGAAGTTTCCAGTCGCTCGCTAACGCGAGTCCTCGAGCCACACGTCGTTTCACCTGCGAGTTGGAACGACGGCGTTTTGTCAGCAGCAGGTGTTGGCAAGACAGAAAGTTTGTTCACTCTCGAGTCCCCAACGAAGCTGCTGTTGGACCGAGCAGCGATAAGCCATTCGATCGTCGTCAACGTAAACCGAATCAAAAAGGATTTCAAAGCGGTTGTGTCTGTCGATGGCAGTCTTCTCGATCCAGGCTGGGGCTTAGCCTCAAAAGCGGATAAGGAGACACTAACCTTGACGCTCACTCGACCTGCGCCGGATACAAACCCAACCGCGCGCGAGCCTGCGAACTTGACTCTGCTGGGATACACGGAACTCCCTGATCGCGTGCATTGGGACACGATTCAGGTACCGGTCAAATGGGTCGATCGCCCTGTAAGGTTTGAGGCCTATCCGGCCACGATTGATTTGGAGGGCGCTAGCGCATCACAGCAGCTCGTGGTTACGGGGTTTGATGCGGCTGGGCAAGCGAACGACTGGACCCATGACGTTTCCCTTGTGTCTGCTAACCCAGCGATTGCAACGATTCAAAACAATACCGTTGTGCCCGTCTCAAATGGTGCCACCGAAATCGTCGTTCAAATAGGTGAGACCCGCCAAGCGATTCCGGTCAAGGTTGCGAGCATCGAACAAAAGCGACCCATCGCCTTCGAATCTGAAGTGCTCGTGGCATTGTCCAAACAAGGTTGCAATTCGGGTGCATGCCACGGCTCACCGAGCGGGAAGGGAAACTTCCGATTGTCGTTGCGAGCCTTTGACCGAGTACTGGATGAACTCACCTTGATTCGTGAGGACTTCGGGCGACGCGTCAACCCGATCGAACCTGAGCAAAGCTTGTTGCTTCTGAAGCCGATTATGAAACTAGCACACGGCGGTGGCCAGCAGTTGAGCAAAGACGACATCGCATACAAGTTGCTTCGCGATTGGATTGCCGAAGGGGCGAAGGCTGATCCGGCCGGCACTCCGAGATGCACCAAACTAGAAGTATACCCAAGTCAAAAGCGAGTCTTGAAGCGAACCGATGGAACACAGCAGTTGTCCGCCACGGCCATCTTTGCAAACGGCCAAAAACGAGACGCGACGCGATTGGTTGCCTACGAAAGTACCAACAACGAAGTCGCGACCGTGGACAAGCAAGGCTTGGTCACACCACATGGCCGAGGCGAGACAGTCATCTTGGTTCGCTACCTCGAGCACATCGAATCGGTTCCGCTCATGTTTGTGGATGACGTGCCGGGTTTCCAATGGAGCGAGCCAGCGACCGGCAACTACATCGACTTGTTGGTCAACGCCAAACTCAAGCAGCTCCAATATCTGCCTGCTCCGACGTGTACCGATGCTGTCTTCTTGCGTCGAGCCTACATGGACGTCATCGGAGTCTTGCCGACGATTGACGAGACGAATGCGTTTCTCGCGGATGCCGCGACGGACAAACGGGCCAAGCTGATCGACAAGCTGCTCGAGCGGGATGAGTACCCTAAGTTCTGGGCGCTCAAGTGGGGTGACTTGTTAAGGATGACCAGCAAACTGGTTGGACCAGATGGAGTCTACAAATACCATCGGTGGCTTGAATCGGCGATCCGATCGAACATGCGTTACGATGAGTTTGCACGTGAGTTGTTGTCCGCGTCGGGCAGTACTCTTTCAAACCCTGCTGCGAATTTCTATCGAACTTCTTCCGACATGAACGAATGTGTGGAAACCGTTTCGCAAGTTTTTCTCGGCGCGAGATTGCAATGCGCAAAATGCCACAATCATCCTTTCGAACGCTGGACTCAAGACAACTACTATGGACTTGGGGCATTTTTTAATCGACTTCAGCGCAAGACTAGCCAGCGACCTGGCGAGATGTTTGTTTGGACTGCAGCTTCAGGCGAAGTGACACAGCCGAGAACAGGGGAAGTTATGAAGCCATGGCTTCCGCAGGTTGGCAGCATTGAGCCCAAACCAGAGGAAGACCGGCGGCCTGCTTTTGTGAATTGGCTGATCGATTCCAAGAACCCTTACTTTGCTAAGATCGAAGCCAACCGTATTTGGAGCCAAATGTTTGCGAGAGGGATCGTTGACCCAATCGATGATTTCCGCGATTCGAACCCACCCTCGAATGAACCATTGTTGGAAGCCCTCGCCAAGGACTTCGTCGATAGCGGTTTCGATCGCAAGCACTTGATCCGATCGATCCTTAATAGCAAAACGTATCAAGCCAGCAGTGAGGCGTCCGAATGGAACAACAAGGACAAAATCTACTTCTCGCATCAAGCTCCAAGGATGCTTGGCGCAGAGCAATTACTCGACGCCATCAATCATGTAACGGGACTGACCCAAACATTTGCAGGATTGCCCGCGGATATCAAAGCAACTCAGCTGCCAGCTCCAGATGTTGCGAAGAACGCATTTCTGAAGGTCTTTGGTCAACCCGAACGCTCCACGGTGTGTGCTTGTGAGCGCGCGGAGGATTCGAATTTGGGGATGGCCATCGAACTCTTTAATGGTCCGCTCGTTTATGAAAAGTTACGCGATGCCAACAATCGATTCCGAAAGTCGTACAACGCGGGCCGAACACCTCCCGAAGTGATTCGTGAATTGTATTTGGCAGCGTTGTGCAGGCAACCGAGCGATACGGAGCTGGAAGCTTCGTTGCAGCATTGCCAGTCGCGCGGTGGTGACCTTGTAGCCGGTTTCGAAGACCTATGCTGGGTGCTGCTGAATACGGATGAGTTTTTGTTTCAACATTAAGAAGTCACCCTCCCTCTGGGAGGGACGGCCTTTAGGCCGGAGAGGGTGAACTGCCTTGTGCAATTGCCACTGGCACTTCACCCTCCCCTCGCTTCGCTCGACCCTCCCAGGGGGAGGGTGACTAAAGAGTTTCGGTTTCAACATTAATAAGCCACCCTCCCTTGGGGAGGGTCGGCCTTTAGGCCGGGGAGGGTGAACTGACTTGTACAATTGCCACTGGCACTTCACCCTCCCCTCGCTTCGCTCGACCCTCCCAGAGGGAGGGTGACTTAAAGAGTCTATTTCCTTCCAAAATCCATGAAGACAAAACAACGTGTTTAGAAAATCGCTTACTAAGTTGATCGCTAAGATCACGGGAATAAGCTCGCTGGTTGGATTGTGCAGCCTCGTTGCCCCGTCTATTGCAGCAGAACCCGAGGGACAGCCGGTCAGTTTTCGCAACGACATCGCTTCGATCTTGCTCGAAAACTGTGTCGCTTGCCACGGCCCCAAAAAGGCTGAGGGGGGCTATCGCATCGATACCTTCGACGAGCTCGTCAAGCCCGGTGACACCGGCGCGATGCCGATCGCGGCTGCAGCCAGTGGCGAACTTCTTCGTCGGATCACTTCAAGCGATAAATCGGAACGCATGCCTGCAAGCGCCGACGCATTGCCTGCAGCTCAAGTCGAAATCGTAAAGCGTTGGCTCGCCGAGGGCGCAAAGTTTGATGGCGAGAAAGGGAGTTCGCCATTGAACTTGGTCGCGCCGCCAAAAGTCTATCCAGATCCGCCTGCAGCTTATCCTGCTCCAGCTCCGATCACCGCGATGGCCTTTTCTCCGGATGGGGCGCTACTCGTGGTCGGAGGCTACCATGAGCTTTTGGTCTGGAACTTGGCCGACGGCGCCTTGGCGAAGCGGATGAAGAACATCGGGCAGCGAGTTCATGCCATCGTTTTTTTACCGGACCAAAAAACCATTGCTGTCGGTTGTGGGGAACCGGGCCGCAACGGAGAAGTGCGTCTGATCGATTTTGAATCGGGACAATTAAAAGGAGTCGTAGCGAGAACCCACGACGTCGTGCTGGATATCGCAGTTCGGCCAGCGAGCAATGAGTTGGCGGTCGCGTCGGCGGATGGATTGATTCGAATCATCAATATCGAAACGCTGGCTGAAACGCGAACGATCGCAAGCCACGCCGATTGGGTCACCGCAATCGCTTGGAGCGACGATGGGACAAGACTTGCGTCTGCTAGTCGCGACAAGTCGTCGAAGGTGTTTGACGGCAACAGCGGCGAAATGATTGCGACTTATCCAGGTCACGCGGCCGCGGTTCGCGGTGTCGCATTCTTGCCGGATAGTAAGCAGGTTTTGACCACGGGGACAGACAAGAAGCTGCATCGTTGGGAAGTCGAGGGGGCCAAAAAATTGGTTGAGCTCCCGTTTGGTGGCGAGGCGTACAAGATCGCTCGCGGCGATGGATTTGTTTTCGTTCCAGCAGCCGACAACCAATTGCGCCGGATCACGCAAGCTGACAACAAGGTTACCAACGCGTTGACGGGCTACCAAGACTGGGTCCTGTCGACAGCCCTGCACGCAGCCAGCAATCGGGTCGCTGGCGGTTCGATCAACGGTGAAATCCGACTCTGGAACGCGACGGACGGCACCCTGATTCGCAACTGGATCGCCAAGCCGTAGTAAAAACAATCATCGCTCGCTCCAGTGTGTAGTCGAGCGGCAGGCAAAGAACTAACGTAGCTGGATTCGCCAGAATTCAGAGCGTACTGAATTCTGGCGAATCCAGCTACGAATCGTGGTATGTTCTAACCCGACGCGAACTTGGGCCTCGGGCCCAGGTTCGCAACATGCTTGGTGTGCTAGATCTCTAGGAACAATCGGGATGGATCTTCGATCACATCTTTGATCGTCTTCAAGAACGAGACGGCTTCGCGGCCGTCGACGATACGATGATCGTAGGTTAGAGCCAGGTACATCATTGGACGAATCACCACTTGGCCGTTGAGTGCAATCGGCCTTTCTTGAATGGAGTGCAGGCCAAGGATGCCGCTCTGCGGTGGGTTCACGATAGGAGTCGACAGCAGGGAGCCGTAGATGCCACCGTTGCTGATCGTAAAAGTGCCGCCCTCCAGATCGTCTGGCATCAATTTGTTGGCCATGGCTCGATTTGCGTATTCGCCAATCGTTCGTTCAATGTCGGCGAAGCCCATCTTCTCGACGTTGCGAAGAACAGGAACAACCAATCCTTTACCGCCGCCGATAGCGATACCGATGTCGCAGTAGTTTCGGTAGACAACGTTGTTGCCTCGCACTTCGGCATTGACCGATGGGAACCGCTTCAGCGCTTCACAGGATGCTTTTGCAAAGAAGGACATGAAGCCAAGCTTGACGCCATGCTTGTCGTTGAACGCGTCCTTGTATTTGGTTCGCAATTGCATTACCGGTTGCATGTCCACTTCGTTGAAGGTGGTCAGCAGAGCCGCGTTGTGTTGAGCCTGAACCAATCGGGTTGCGATGGTGCGACGGATCATGCTCATCGGCTTGACCTCTTCGCTGCGATTGGGTGAGCCTTGTTGCATCAACGATTGAGTTGGGACCGAAGTGGTCGGAGTTGCTGCAGGGGTTGCGATGCTGGCAACTGCTTTCCCGACTACGGTGGCTGCCGTTGCTGCGGCGACGCCTGCCCCGACAGCGATCGCACTTGCCGTCGAAGCCGCTTGCGAGACAAACTGGGCAACATCTTCCTTCAACAATCGGCCGCCAGGCCCAGTCGCGGGCACTTGGCCGGCGTTCAGATTATTGTCGCCGAGCATCCGTTGAGCCGCAGGCATTACTCGAGTTGGGCCAGTTGCGGGTTGCTGGGCTGCGGGTTGCGGAGGCGCCGAAATAGGCGCGGTCGGTCCGGGAGCAGCAGCCGGGCTAGATGGTGCAGCAGCCGTTTTCGGTGCCGGTTGAAACGAAGCGATGACGTCTCCAACGGCGGCAAACTCCTCGCTGTGCTTTAAAATCTTAACCAGAATACCATCTTCGGGAGCCGAGATTTGGACGGATGCTTTTTCGGTTTCGAGATCGACGAGGTCGGTGCCGGCTGCAACCCAGTCCCCTTCCTTTTTAAGCCACTGTCCAATTTGGACTTCGGAAATGCTTTCGCCAACGGACGGAACGATGATCTCGGTCATGTGAAGTTAAAATCGAATGAGGGAATTTGGAGTCGAAGACTCGAATACAGCTACATAAAAGCATATAGCAATCGTCGCTTGGTGTCACCCGCTGTAGACGGCACCCAATCGCGGAATCTCATGTTTCTACGTGATTCTTCGTGAATTCACATACGGAGAACTCAATGGGGGACTTTTGCATTGCCGAGAAAAAGGCTGGATTGTCGGGTGTTTTGAGGAGGGCACCAGCTAGTTGCGGCCCATACCATTTTCGATATCCCAGATAGCTAGTCGTCAATCTTGGGTTGATCTCAACAACCACATAGTCCCGCAACTGGGCCGGATCGCTCGGAACGAGGAAATCGACTCCAATCCAACCCACCGCTTTATCCGGCAACGCCTGCTGTACGCCTCTCGCTAACTGCTCGAGAATCTCGTCAGTAATGCCCTGGAGCGGGCCTCTTCCGCCAAGGTAAGAAACCGATGACCAGCCATCTTGGTTAGCGGTATCGCATTGCAGGTTTTGTTCGACAGCACCAACGATTCGCCATTCTTGACCAGCGATGATGGCCATGCTAGCAGGACGCCCAGGTAGCCACTCCTGAACCAACCAGTCCTCCCCAGTTAAGTAAAGACTTGGATGGATCGAGAGCCATCGCTCGAGTCTTTCCCAATCCGCAAAGATCATCATGTCGGCGCAGCCAGCCCCATCTCTGCGCTTGAGCGTCAGCGGCATTTCGCTCCTTAATGATGATGATGCGTCCTGGCGTTTGCTTCGGTCCGTTGCCCGGTACTCAGTCAATGTTTGCGTAGGCGGATGAGTGATATTGGCTTGGGACAGCAACTTCGCTGTCGTGAGTTTGTCGCTGGTCGCTCGTAAAAACGAAACGGATGGCGCTAGAACCGTTGCTCCCGACAAGCGGAGTTGTCCAACGATGCGAGTTAGTTGGTCGTCCAGTTCTGGGGCAATAACGATGGCCAAGTCGCAAGCTTTGGCCATCGCGTTCCACTGTTCCAACCAACTTGCCCCACCCGCGGTTGAATCCAATGGATACACATGCACTTGAGAACGAAAGTGCGACCTAGCATGCATTGAATTATGGTCTAGAAGGGTGTGCACCTCATGACCACACAACGCAAAATCGTTGGCGAGCCCGGAAAGCATCGCGAGGCCTTCGCGGATCAAAGACGACATCGCGGACTCGTCGAACTGTCCACTGCCGCACAGATATTCAAGAACGGCAACCTTCACTCGTCCCGTCGCAGATCCATGTTTGTTTTTGCGTACTTTCTCGCGTACCAAAGACGCCATGCTTGCTGGTCGTAGTTATAGCTTTCGCCTTCTGCTACTCCAGCCAGCGCGCTCAAGATGCTCTGATGTTGGTAAAAATTTTCGACCTTCTTTTCCCCGCCTGTGCTCATGCCTCCACCGCTACCGTCCCTGTTGAAGGTTTGAGAACCTTGAATCTTCACGGTCGTAGTTACCTTGGAAAGCAACCGATCAATTAGGATTGGGATTGCACGTTTGTCAGCAAAGCCCTGTAGGTTACCGCCTGCACGATCAATTTTCTGAATATAACTTTTGTCTTTCGTGTTTGCGTTGAGGAGTTCGCTCCAAAATCGCATGAAAGCATATTCACGACTTAGCTCCGTTCGGTTTAACAACTCGAGAGCTTGTTGCTGAAGTTGAGAGTTGGGAGATTCCATGGCGATCTCAACAAAAACCGAGTAAGTCAGGTATTCGGGCATTTTGATGAGCAGATCCATCAAGAAGGCGGGGGATGCCGCTTGAGGCGCATCAGGCTTTGGTAGTAAGAGGTCCGAGATGACCTTAATCGCTAAACGATGATTCAATTGGTACTTTTGATAAAACGCCTCTGAGTCACCGAGAAGGGAGAAGAACTCGGCGGCGGCGGCATTTAGCTTTGGGGTTTTGCTGTCTAAATTTTTGAGATGTTGATTGAACAACTTGGCCATTTCGGCCCCTGCAAGTTTCTCTGCACTCTTATTCTTGAGGATGGCTTGAGATTGAGGCGTATCCCACGTGTTGGATTGAGATAAAACCAAGCCTTTCCTTTTTTCCAAGACATCCCTTTTTTCCCATTCACCGGTCTGTTTGTTGGCAGCATGACCACCCAAAGCAGCCCAATTCGCATCGGTGGGTTCGAGTTCCACGACGCGTTCTCGATGCGCGTAGATCAATGGGCCATTTTTTAGTTCTAGTGCTAAAGCGCGATGAAGTTCCGGCGTGTCTTCCTTGCCGGCCATCTTCTTGTAAACGGCTTCGATCTCTGGACTCACCGGTACAGGTTGCTTTAGCTTTCCACTTGGTATTTCGATTTCTACGCCGTCGTTGGTTCGGATTTTAAAGACGGGACTCTTTGGATCGTTGAGAAGCGTCCCGGAAATGGTACCGCCACCACGAATTTCAAAGATGTCAGCTCGCAAGAAAGGGGCTTGCCCAAAAAAACAGACAGCAGGAAAGAGCACCCCAAAGCGAACCCAATTCAAATTCATGATCGGTATTTCCTTAGTACATTGGTGGACAGGCCAAGACGGAAGAACCGTCTCGGCTTCCTTTTAGTCTACCGCGTACGGAATTCGAAAGCGAACTACTTCTTGATTTTCATGGCCGCTTGGACGATTGGTAGGAATGATTCCGATTTTAAGGAGGCTCCCCCAACCAACGCACCGTCAATGTTGGGCTGGCTGAGGAGTTCGTTTGCGTTGTCAGCTTTGACGCTGCCGCCGTATTGAATGACGACGGAATTTGCCACCGAAGCGTCGAATAACCCCTTCAGCAGTTCTCGAATGTCTGCGTGAACTTCTTCGGCCTGGGCGGGAGTTGCGGTCTTGCCGGTGCCGATGGCCCAAACAGGCTCGTAGGCAAGTACCGTTTTTGCCATTTGGTCGCTAGTTAGTCCAGCAAGAGAATGGGTGCATTGGCCGCGAACCACGGTTTGAGTCGAGCCAGCTTCGCGTTGCGCTAATGTTTCTCCGATGCAGACGATTGGGGTCAGCCCAGCTTTGAGAACGGCTTGCAGTTTGGTATTCACGTCCGCATCCGTTTCCCCGAAGATCGCTCGACGTTCGCTGTGGCCAAGAATCACATATTTGCAGCCCAAATCCCTGAGCATGGCACAGCTGATCTCTCCGGTAAAAGCTCCCTCGGCCGCATGGTAAACGTTTTGGGCTCCCAAATGGATAACACTGCCGCGAAGGGCGGCACCGACATCGTGCAAATAAACGCTAGGTGGGCAGACGGCCACGTCGACATTGCCGCTGGAATGCAATTGGTCCATCAGCTGGTGAACGAGGGCGACCGACGAATCTCGCAATAGATTCATCTTCCAATTGCCAGCAATAAAGAACTTTCGCACGGCTAATAACTTTCTGGGAACGAGTAGGGAGTTGGTAGTGAACAAAAGGATGTTCGAAATGTGGGAATTGTCAACGGGCGGGCAAGTTTGACCTGGATTTGTCCTGAATCCATTTGCTACTGTCCATTTGAACCCGCTCAAACCCGTAAACGAGACCATTTGACGATGCGAAAAATTGCTGTTCTCAATCAAAAAGGTGGCGTCGGCAAGACAACCACGGCTGTAAACTTGGCAGCTGGGCTGGCGCAATGTGGCCAAAAAGTCTGCGTTTTGGATTTGGATCCTCAAGCCCACGCGTCATTGCACCTGGGTTTAACCCTCGGTGAAAACGAAATCAGCATCTACGACCTACTGTGCGGCGACGCTCTGCTCGAGCATGTTCGCCGTTGGGTGCTACCAAATTTGGCCATTGTGCCAGCAAGCCTGGATTTGGCGGCTGCAGAGATGGAATTGGCCGGTGAAGTCGGCCGAGAAGTGATCTTGAAAGACAAAATCGAGATGGACAATTCCGATTTCGATTTCATGATTCTTGATTGCCCACCCTCGTTGGGTGTCTTGACCCTCAATGCACTGACTGCAGTTGACGAAGTCTTCTTGCCGCTGCAGCCTCACTTCCTGGCATTGCATGGTTTGAGCAAGCTGCTGAAAACCATCGAACTCGTTGCCAAGCGACTGAACACGAATCTCAAACTCGAAGGGATCGTGCTTTGCATGTACGAATCTGGAACGCGTTTGGCCGCGGAAGTGAGCCGCGACGTCGAAGAGTTTTTGCAAGTGAGCACGAAACAGAGCCCGGTTTGGGCACAAGCAAAATTCTTCCAAACGAAAATTCGACGCAATATCCGATTGGCCGAAGCCCCAAGTTTCGGGCAGTCCATCTTTGCTTATGCACCCAATAGCCATGGTTCCGAAGACTATATGTCGCTCGCGTACGAAGTGCTCGCACGTGAATCGAAGACCGCTTCCAAATTTGAAGCTCAAACTGTTGCATCGTAAACTCCGCTAAGGCAATTCCATGATGTCGAACGAGCAGAACCCTAATCGTCAACGTGCCGCTTGCATTGACTGGTCACTGGTTGGCAGGCCACTTCAGAGCTTCGCAATCGCTTCGTTGCTGGCTGCCTCGTTTGGCGTCATCGGTTGCCAGCAACTGGGTTTTCGTACTCGCGACGAAGACTTCAATCGAATGCTGGCCGACCAAGACGATTGGGCTTTGCCAAACGCGCCTCAAAGCCGAGTGCCTCGACCGACGGCCAAGGATTTTGCTAGTCCTAGCCGCAGAGAAGGCGGCACTATGTTCAGCAATAACGCCAGCGGCATCCTTAGGAAAAAATCGGCCGTGGTCGATTACGGCCCTGCTCGAGCAAACCTGTCTGACGAAGACGCTACGGGACCGGTTGTGAATACGAATGAGCAGGAAATCGATATTGACGGCGCGCTCGCGTCACTGCCACCTCCTTATCGAGATCTGATGAAGAATCAGTTAAATGCTCTTCAACGACAAGCGAGTGGGAACCTCGAAACGGAAGTCGCGAATACGAAGTCGAAGGCCCCTGAAAAGCGATCGCTTTCGGACGACGGAGACAACAGCCGGATGACGAACGGAGAGCTGTTGGCGGATCGTCATTCGGACAATGCCCAATCGCAAAACACTTCCACGGAAAAGAGCACGAACAAAGTTTCGATTCGTATGACCGACGCAGGAGCGGATCGCGATTCTGCCATCGCGTCGAGTGCCATTGCGACGAATGCGTCGGTGCCAAAGATGAGCGAGCCTTTAGTTTCGAATGCTGTCGCAACCAATCCTACTACGGCTCATGCATTGGACACGCCTGCGACAACGGTAGCCTTGGCGTCAGCAAATTCACCGCTCCCAACGAATCTACCGTCCGCGTCGCTACCGAACTCACTGCCCCCGTCCAATGCTCCATCGACACTATCGCCAAGCCTCTCAACGCCCATCGCATCGCCGACCAATTGGCGACAAACGCTCAATCTAGCCATCGAACAGCTAGAAAAGCAAATCAAAGAGGCACCCGCCAGCGATGAAAATCTGAGACTGAGCCAAGAAGTTACTTTGAGAATGCTGTATGTCAGCCAACGCCGACTGGAGGATGCGACTCGGAAAATCGATTCGCTGTCGAATGAGGAGAATGAGTACTTTCAATATCAGATGCAGGCCCTCTACGAAGCAAGCAATCCAGATGCGATGCCGGTGCGATCGAGACACTGGTCGCTCGTGATGGATAGCCAACGCAAAGCGACAAATCAACTCGCAGCTGTCAGCAATCTCGAGGTAAAGTCGGTTGCGTTTTGCACTGAGGTGGAACGGTACGGTTTAATCACCAAGTTCCCGAGGTACCAGTTCCAAGCTGACCAGGAATTGCTCCTATACTGTGAAATCGAAAACGTTGCAGCCAGCAAAGTCAGCAAAGAAGGATATGAATCACAGCTCCAAGGTAGCTATGAGATCATCGACTCCCAAGGTCGCAAAGTTGCAGACCAGCTCCTACCGATGGAGCCTGAAATTTGCCAAAATCATCGCCGGGATTACTTCATCGTCTACAAGATTTACATGCCTCAGCAAATTGCGCCGGGAAACTACCAACTTCGTTTGACTGTGGAAGACATGAAAGCCCACAAATTTGGCCAGAGCCATCTCGATTTTCAAGTTAAAAAATAGCTTCTTCAAGGCTTGTGACACGTTTCGAAGAAATTGCCTAAGTTTTTGGGAATTTTTTTGTCTGTGCGAAACGAAACCGGTTGAAACGTGTTAAAAGATGGATTCACCCAGGTCATGGGATTGGAATTCCACTCTTCACGTTTATCTCACCCGAGGTTAACCCAAAATGCGAATCAGTCGTCTGTTCTCGAGATTTCTTCTTATCGGCTGCATCGTTGGTGCTGCGGCTCCTGTTTCACTTGGGCAAGGTGGCGGAGAGCGTCCGGCGCGAGGCGGCGGCGGACCTGGTGGTCCAGGCGGCCCTGGCGGTGGTGGAATGCGCGGCATGATGGGTGGAGGCATGATGGGCGGAGGTGGCATGGCTTCCCTGCTCTTTTCAAAGGAAGTTCGTGAAGAACTGAAGATGGACGAAGAGCAGAGCAAAGAGTACGAAACCTATCAAAAAGAAGTAATGGAAGAGATGCGAGCAGCCTTCGGTGGAGGTCGCGGTGGTCCTGGTGGACCAGGCGGCGGCGGACCAGGTGCGGGCGGTCCAGGTGCGGGCGGTCCAGGTGCGGGCGGTCCAGGAGCGGGCGGACCTGGCGGTGCAGGTGGAGGTGGTGCCGGTGGACCAGGCGGTCGCGGTGGACGTGGCGGAGCTGGCGGTGGCGGCTTTAACATGAGCGCCGAAGATCGTGCGAAGATGCAAGAAAACATGGATGCAGCACAAGCGAAGTCGGAAGCCAAGATTGCTGATATCTTGGATCCTAAGCAAATGGACCGCCTCGTAGGTCTGTATTTGCAAAGGGATGGCGTTCGAACGTTCCGCAGCAAAACCGTTTCAACTCGGCTTGAAATTACCGAAGACCAAAAGGCAAAGCTTACTGCGCAAGCGACCGCTGCCCGCGAAGAAATGAACGCTGCAATGAGCTCCGGTGGAGACTTCCGCGAAGTGATGGAAAAATTTGGCAAGGAGAGCGAAGAAAAAGCCATGGGACTTTTGACCGCAGCTCAAAAGACCAAGATGGAAGAAATGAAGGGGCCGAAGTTTGAATTCCCTGCACCACCACCCCGAGGTGGCGGACGCGGTCAGTAGAAACTTTTTGAACCATTTGATTTTTTGCAAAGAGGCTGGGAGAATCTCCCAGCCTCTTTTTGTTTTCATGCTGCAGCGAATCTCTGCTCCACTACTCTGGAACTGCTACCTATGAATTGGCCCAAATCGATACTCGCCACATTGACGATTCCGTCGCTCTTGTTTGCCCCCAACGCCTTCTGCGATGAGCCAAACGTCGAGGTTTCGGACAAGGCCCGAAAAATCCATGCCAGCGGATATGTATGGGATGGACACAATGATTTGCCCTGGGCTGCGCGAGAGCGCAACGATTTGCGGTTCGATAAGATTGACCTTTGGAATGAACCGAAATTGCATACCGATATCCCACGACTGCGAACCGGCAACGTTGGAGCGCAATTCTGGTCGGTTTTCGTTCCTGCCAAAACACGACAAGCCGGTACCGCATTTCAAACGACGATGGAACAGATCGATTGCGTTTACGCTCTGGTCAAAAAGTACCCAGACGTTTTTGAAATCGCACTGACGGCAAGCGATGTCGAACGGATCCAAAAGTCCGGCAAAATCGCTTCCTTGATGGGAGTCGAAGGTGGGCACTCCATCGAAAACTCACTCAGTAAACTAAAGGAGTTGTTTTCGAGAGGTGCTCGCTACATGACTCTTACGCACGGAGATACCCTCGACTGGGCAGATGCCGCAACTGACCAATCGCAAAGCGATGGTCTATCTCCATTTGGTGAAGAGGTGGTTCGAGAAATGAACAAGTTGGGAATGCTCGTAGACCTCTCCCACGTCTCACCGGCAACCATGTCCGACGCGTTGGACATCACAACGGCTCCTGTCATTTTTTCACACTCCTCCGCCTTAGCGATCGCGGATCACCCAAGAAACGTACCGGACGACATTTTGCTTCGCGTCAAAAAGAACGGCGGCCTTGTGATGATCAACTTCTTTTCCGGATTCGTTGTGCCCGAGTCGGCCAAGAATTTAAAGGACATGTTCGGCGCACGACGAGCCATCGAAAAAGAGTTTGGAAGCGATACCGATGCAGGTAAGAACGCGATGCAAAAATGGAAAGCATTGCACCCGACGATCCCTGGCAATATTGCAATCGTGGTGGAACATATTGACCATGTCGCGAAGACCGCAGGTGTCGACCACGTCGGCCTCGGTGGCGACTTTGACGGAGTAGACATGCTACCGAAGGGACTTGAGGATGTCTCCAAGTACCCAGCCATAACGGAACTACTTCTCCGAAAAGGATACTCAGAAGCCGACATTCACAAGATCATGTCAGGCAACATGATGCGAGTGCTCAAGGCCTGCGAAGCAGCGAAAGTGCGGTGAGGCTTGAGGTGTAAGGCTTGTGGCTTGAGCCGTAAGGTGTAAGGCAAACTCGTTCCCAGGCTCAGCCTGGGAACGCAATGCATCGGAGGCTCCTGCCTCATGAGTTCACAACAACACTCAATCGCGATGCAGAGCCTCGAACGCAGTGCTTCCCCAGGCAGAGACGAGGCAACTTACAACTTACTCCTCCCCCGGCGGCATCAGTTTCCTTCTGGCGTCGTAGGCGTACCAGTCCTCGACTCGCTTGCGAGCCCATGGTGTCTTGCGCAAGAAAACCAGACTCGATTTCACGCTCGGGTCATTCTGAAAGCAGCGAATGGGTATTTGCCTACCCAACTCTTCCCAACCATGGCGATCAACTAACCTCGTAATCATCATTTCTAACGTAACGCCGTGCAGCGGATCGCGCGGCGGCTTCTTGACGCGTGATGATTCGTCAGGCTGCGAGGTAGGCTCGTCGCTCATCGCTAGTGAACTCGCTGGCCAGGAACTGCACCCGAGTCGATACCGAGCAAGAAGACTTCGGTGCCACCAGGTCCAGCTGCAGTCACCATCCCTTCGCTCAATCCAAACTTCATTTGTCTCGGTTGCAAATTAGCCACAATCACTACCAGTCTGCCTTGAAGCTGTTCCAAGGTGTAGGCAGCTTTGATTCCGGCAAACACGGTTCGCGTGTTATCACCACCGAGCGAAACAGTCAGCTTCACTAACTTTTTGGCTTCCGGAACTTCTTCGGCTTTGAGGATGCGGGCGACTCGCAAATCGACTTTGGTAAAGTCCTCTATCGTGCAAGTTGGAGCAAGCGGCTCTTGCAACAAGGCATCGCCGGAATCCGCCACTGCAGCAGGAGTCGTTTCGGCTGGTGCTGTTGGTTCGACGACGGGAACGGCTTCTTTGCTTTCATCGATCATGGCTTGGATTTTCTCCGGTGCAATGCGTTGTAATAGGTGTTCGAATTTGGAAATACTTGTACCGACCAGGGGCGTCTGACTATCATCCCAGTGTTTGAGTTCAGCTTGCAGAAGCTGGCCACATTGTTGAGCCAGTCGTGGCAATACAGGTGCGAGATAGACACATAATTGTCGGAATAGATTCAGGACAATTGTGCAGACCTCTTGCAATCGCACATGCTGTGTCGCATCTTTCTTGAGTGTCCACGGGGCGGAGTTTTCGACGAACGCATTCGCTTGGTCGGCCAACTCCATGATCAACCTCATGGCCCTTGAGTAGTCCAGTTGCTCGTAGGCTTGAGCGATTCGCTCGCCGGCAGCCGCTCCAGCCGCAAACAGTCCGCCGTCGTGTGGGTACTCGATGGAAAGTCCAAGCGGTTCCGCAAAACGTGCAGTTCGGCTTGCTAGATTGATCACCTTGCCGACCAAATCCGAATCGATCTTGTTGACGAACTCCGTCAAATTCATATCAATATCGTCGAGCTTCGGCCCCAGCTTGGATGCGTAATAGTATCGAAGGTAAGCCGGATCAAGATGCTTGAGATAGGTGCTAGCTTGAAATTGAGTGCCGCCCCGCTTAGACATTTTCTCCCCGTTGACCGTCAAAAATCCGTGGATGTGCACAAACTTGGGCAGCGAATACCCAGCAGCCTTAAGCACTCCAGGCCAAAACAACGTGTGGAAGTACGTTATGTCTTTGCCGATGAAGTGATGAATCTCCGTTTTGTCGCTTCTCCACCAGTCGGCCAACGATTCGTTGTTTTTCTTGCACCATTGCCAAGTTGATGCGATATAACCGATGGGTGCGTCGAACCAGACGTACCAAAAGTTGTTTTGGCTATCTGGGATCTCAAAACCAAAGTACGGTGCAGGTCGCGAAACGTCCCAGTCACGAAGCGGGTTACCAAGAAAATGCCCTTTTAGG
>CANHVO010000013.1 GCA_947463915.1 Planctomycetaceae bacterium | reverse complement strand
TGCTGGACCAGCTGAATTCTTACGAATCCAGCTACGAGTGACGCACAAGCGATTGAGGACAATCGCTTTACACTGGCTTTCGCACCAGCACTAGATACTGTGCTCCCAACGGTAGCCAGGACAGGCAGGGCTCCAACGGCCTCAGAGCTCGAAGCAGGCTTGGGAAGTAAAAGCAGGTATCCACCCCGGCGATTTCAAAGCCAGCCCCCTTGAGCAATCGCTTGGACTCGGGGATCGATAGTGTGATTGCGTCACGGTCAAACGGAATGCGGCTCATCACCAGACGCGTGCCTGGATTCCAGGGATTGTTTTCCCAAAACGCAAACCAGCCGCCCGGCTTGATTGATCGGTAGATGTACTGAACAATCTCAGGTCGTAACTCGACTGGGATATGATGGAAGACCCCGTTGCAGAACGCGAGATCGAACTGTTCGGAGGGGTCGTGGAGGTCGGATGTTACGAACGCCGTCTTATTGACCGGATAACGAGCACGTGCCTGAACAAGCGACTGCTCCGAAGTATCGATCCCTGTCACGTGTTCAGCCTGTAGTTCACTCAGCAAAAATGCAACGCTATTTCCAGTCCCGCATCCAAAGTCCAATACGGATTTCAGAACTGGTGGGTGCCCAACCAATTTCTCGAGTCGTCGCCGAACCCATTTGACTCTTCCGATGGCAAAGTACTCTGAGGATTCGCCAGAAACGTCCAACCCTTTCTGAAGGGCGGATTCATAGCTGTTGGCGAAATCATCAAATTCCGAGGGAGCCATCCTGGTTAGTTGCCTCTCGCTTGCCATCGCATTTTGAATTGATCGTAGTCTTCGCGAGTGTCGATTCCACGCGGCGATCGCGGCACAATGCCTACGACGATGCGGCAGCCCGATTGCAGAAACCGCAGTTGCTCAAGCTTTTCGATTTGCTCCAATTCGCTCACCTGCAATTCATGGAGACGCAGTAAAAAATCGCGACGATACGCGTAGATGCCGAGATGCTGCAGGAACACTGGTGGCTCCTTGATTAGTAATGCGTCATCCCAAGTGCGAGGGTGCGGGATAACCGAACGGCTAAAATAAAGAGCGGCACCATCCAAAGCTCGAACAACTTTCACACAAGCCGGATCCTCTAGATCATGTCGATTTCGGATGGGCGTGGCCAAGGTTGCAACTTGTGCATTTGGGTCCGACTCCAACAAACCCATCACGGCATCGATCGAGGAGCCGGCGATTTCTGGTTCGTCTCCTTGAACATTGATAAACAAGTCGACATCCGGTCGGCCTCTCGCCACCTCTGCGACCCGATCGGTTCCGCTTTGGGCATTCACGTCGGTCAGTTGCGCGCGACCACCAAATCCTGTGACTGTATCGAACAATCGGGGATGATCTACGGCGACGGTGATACCTTTGGGACGCTTGGCAGTTTGGCAAGCTTGATAGGTATGCTCTAGAACTGTTTGGCCGGTTTCGTTCAGCAGTAGTTTTTCAGGCAAACGCGTCGACGCGAGTCGGGCGGGAAGTACGATTTCACCGATCATTCTTTGTTCGTATGGATGACGTGTTCGATTTGGATGGCTTTGCGACCTTTAAAGGCTCCAGCACTCGCATGGAATTTCGTGCGGTTGGCAATCTCCACCTCAAGGGGATGCGACACATCTTTCTCTGTCGAGATGATATCACCGACCTCCAAGTCAAAGAGGTCGGCAGATTTGATCGTCGAACGAGCAAGCGTAACAATCACATCAGCCATAGAACCATCTAAGCGAGATAGCAACTTGCTTTTGGTCTCAGAGTTCGCTCGGATGGAAGCGTAGCCGACCCAGCTGTTGCTGGTCAGTTTGCTACCAACGCGTTCGATAGTATTGAAAGGGATACAAAGATTTGCCATACCGCGAATCGTTCCCAAGGATAGTTCGAAGCTCACCATGATAACGACTTCATTGGGCGGTACGATTTGAACCAATTGCGGGTTGCTCTCGACTCGCTCGACTTCGATTTTGAGTTCAGCGACGTTGGCCCAAGCCACTTCGAGTTCCCGCAGGAATACGCTGCTGATCCGAGCGGCAAGTCGCAATTCGATTTCCGACAATGGCCTTTTCAACGATGAGTCCGCACCGATATTGCCACCGAGCATCCGGTCGATGATCGGATAGAGCAGCGATGGGCTGATGTCGAGAACCCAGTTTCCCTCAAGCGGCATCGGTTTGAGAAGATTAAAGCAAGTTGGGATCTCGAGACTGTATACGAACTCGCTGTAAGTCAACTGGTCAACGCTGATTAATCGCACCTCGACGATACTTCGGAGGACTGCCGAAAGGGAAGCACCGACGTTGCGAGAGAACCCGTCATGGAGCGATTGCAGGGCTCGCATCTGTTCCTTGCCCACACGTTCTGGCCGCTTAAAGTCGTAAGCCAAAATGCGAACCTTGCTTGCCGGTTTTTTGGCATCGGCTTTTTGAGCGGGTGCAGCAGTAGGTTGCGCGGCTGGCGCTCCGTTGTCGAGTGAACGCAACAGACTTTCTACGTCGTTTCTGCTTAGTACATCGTCTGACATTCGAAAGTCCTTTTTCTAGTTGCGAATATGTCCGTCGCCGTAAATGACATATTTGTACGTGGTCAGTTCGCGAAGACCGCATGGACCGCGTGCATGAAACTTGTCCGTGCTAATTCCTATTTCCGCCCCCAGCCCCAATTGGCCACCGTCGTTGAAGCGCGTCGAAGCGTTTACGACGACCGCAGCGGAATCCACCAGCGTTACGAATCGGCGGGCTGCGGCCAAATCCGTTGTCATGATCGCATCGGTGTGGCGCGAACTATACTTATTGATATGTTCGATAGCTGCATCGAGCGAATTGACGACGCAAATACTCAGGATGGGACCGAGATACTCGCGAGACCAGTCCGATTCGGTTGCAGCTATGGCTGTTGGGATCAAACGCTGCACTTCCTCGTCGCCTCGAATCTCAATCGAGTGCGAGGCCAATTTCTTAGCGAGCAATGGTAAAAAGCGATCAGCCAAATCTGCGTGGACAACAAGAGATTCAAGAGCATTGCAGACCCCCATGCGCTGGCACTTGGCGTTTTCAATAACGCGGATCGACATTTCTACGTCAGCGTTACGATCGACAAAGATATGGCAGTTTCCGTCGTAGTGCTTGAGCACAGGCATGGTCGCCTCGGCAACGACACGTCGAATCAGGCTTTCGCCGCCTCGCGGAATGACTAAATCGATCCATTGCGAAAGCTTAAGAAACTGTCCGACGGCTTCCCTATCTGTTGTGTTTACGAGCTGGACAGCATCGACCGGAACACCGCAATCGACGGCGGCAGACTGCATGATTTCGACGATGGCTTGTGAGCTATGGCTCGCTTCCTTGCCACCTCGCAGGATAATCGCATTTCCACTTTTGACAGCGATCCCAGCTGCATCGGCGGTAACATTGGGCCGTGACTCGTAGATGAAAAAAACGACGCCGAGCGGGACTCGGATCTTGGATATTTGAAGTCCGTTTGGGCGAGTGCTCCCCTCGATGACTTCTCCGACTGGATCAGGCAACGATGCAATCTCGCGTAAGCCGCTAGCAATTTGCAGGATTCGATCTGGAGTCAGCTTGAGTCGATCGATCTCTGCGTCTGTTAATCCATATTGGGGTGCGTTGGCCAGGTCAACGGCGTTTGCTGCCGCGATTTGCGTCGAGGCTTGTTCAATTTGCCTGGCCGATTCAATCAACCAACGATTTTTTATGTCGCCAGATAGCCCAGCCAGCAACTGGGAAGCGGCTCGAGCGCGACTGGATACGCTAGCGCAGTAGCTTGCCAATTCGATTTCGATCGCTGCGGCCATGGAGTGATACGGGGGGAAACGTGAACTGAACATGGAGGCTAGGGTGAGCTCAGCCAACTTTAGCTTTCAAAGACGCTTCGTGTTGGAGACGCCTCACACTCGGAGTATGGAAGAATGGGCAGCCTAGGTCAATGTGAAAACTCCGGGCATTCGCGCGTTCCATGCGGAATTGCGAACGCAAATTGTCAGAATGCGTGATAGCTGGTACGATCTAAGCCCGTCGTGTTACCACCTGATTTCTTGCTCGCATACTCGCGAAAATCGATGACAAAGCATATTTTTGTAACTGGCGGTGTTGTTAGTTCCATTGGAAAAGGCTTGACCAGCGCCTCCATTGGAATGCTCCTCGAAGCTCGTGGGCTTCGCGTTCGTATGCAAAAGCTCGATCCGTATATCAACGTGGATCCAGGGACGATGAGCCCCTATCAACACGGGGAAGTCTATGTTTTGGACGATGGTAGCGAAACCGACTTGGATTTGGGCCACTACGAGCGATTCACTAGTGGACCGTTGACTCGGGATTCGAATTATACGACTGGCCAAATTTATTTGCGGGTCATCGAGAAAGAGCGACGCGGCCAGTTTCTAGGCAAAACCGTCCAAGTCATCCCGCATATCACCAACGAAATCAAAGAGTCCATTCTTCGACTGGCCGATAGCAACACGGACATCGTCATCACTGAGATCGGTGGAACGGTCGGTGATATCGAGAGCTTGCCATTTCTGGAGGCGATTCGTCAGTTTCCTCAAGACGTTGGCCGCGACAATTGCCTTTTCATTCACTTGACGCTCGTGCCTTACCTCAAGGCTGCAGCCGAAATCAAGACAAAGCCGACTCAGCACTCCGTCGGTCTATTGCGACAGATCGGCATTCAGCCTGACATGTTGATTTGCCGTTGTGAGCAAAGTATTTCTCGCGAAGAACGCGAAAAGATTGCTCTCTTTTGCAACGTCTCGTTGGAGGCGGTCATCGAGGAATTGGACAAGGATTTTTCGATTTACGAAGTGCCACTTTCTTTGCGAGACCACAAGCTCGACGAGTTTGTGATGAAGCGGTTTCATTTAACCGGTCAACCGCTCCGATTGGACGCTTGGGACAATATGATGTTCGCCCTTCGCAACCCCAAGCATGAGATCAGTATCGCTGTTGTCGGTAAATACGCGGAACATCGCGACGCGTACAAGTCGATCTACGAATCGCTCGATCATGCGGGAATTCAGCATCGTGCACAAATACGAATCGTTCCCATTCAGAGTAGCGAAATTGAGGAAGAAGGCCCTGAGCGGTTGTTGGCCGGGTATGACGGGATTCTTATTCCAGGCGGATTCGGCGAACGCGGAGTAGAAGGCAAGGTGCAATCCATTCGCTATGCGCGAGAGAGAGATATCCCATTCTTTGGAATCTGCCTTGGCATGCAATGCGCGGCGATGGAGTTTGGTCGCAATGTATTGGGGCTTGAACGAGCGAACTCGACGGAATTCGATAAGGACACTCCAAACCCTGTGATTTGCTTGCTAGACGAACAACGAAATGTTACCAATCTCGGAGGTACCATGCGGCTTGGTAGTCAGCCCTGTTTGCTGACAAAAGATTCAGTTGCGCAGTTGGCATATCAAGCGGATCAAGTTGGAGAGCGTCATCGACATCGTTACGAATTCAACAACATGTATCGAAGTCGGTTCGAAGCACATGGGATGCGATTTTCTGGTCAAAGCCCAGACGGAAGCTTGGTAGAGATCCTGGAGCTTCCGTCGCACCCATTCTTTCTTGCAGTTCAATTCCATCCCGAGTTCAAGAGCAAGCCAACGAAGTCGCATCCGCTCTTCGCCGCGTTTATTGGAGCAGCGGTTCAAAGGCGAACGGGGCGTAAACAACGGACAGCAGTTGCTGGCACTGTTGAGCCAACGGATCACAGCTCAATCGTTTAGTTATTAAAGACAGTTGAATATATAACCCATTGAATATATTGCCTACCAGTGAGACTAACTCTCGAAATGCGCTTTCGTGCTCCGCTGGACGTGTGGTTATACGACGGCGCAAACCATGCGCATGCTTGATGTTGATTGTTTGGTAAACATATAACCGATACTGCCTGAACATGCCGCACAGGCAATTACGTGCATCCACAAACGCCCCCTATTTTTGCAATCCGCGTAAAATGATGTCGCACCAAATGTCGATGTTTGGCTTGTCGGATTAGTAATCATGCCCCCAGCATTGCTTGTCCCAAAGCTCACTCCCTTGGCTCAGGTCAACACACCTGCCAAGGAGTGGGCTTTTTTTGTTTTCGCAAATTCGCTTTCCGAAGGCGAGCGGCGGTTCCAATACACTTAGCACGACGCGCAAGCTAGTGAATGGAACAGTGCATTCACTTGTTTTCGCGTCGTGCTAAGGTAGTTTCCATACTGCCGTTTGCTTCGCAATCCCTTGTCCCGCGGGCTCAAGATTCAATCAAGTAGCTTTGCCAGCGTTGCGCAATCAATCTAATCTTGCGGTCAACGGTTCGAGGCACCATGCCCAAGATGTCTGCAATCTCACGATTCGAATAGCCCTGCATCTTGAGTTTGGCAACCTCTCGATTTCGATCGTCAGGCAATTTCTTAAGTAATTCATCCCAGCAGTCGATGATTTCCAAAAGCTTGGAGGCAGAATTGTCATTACCCAAAAAATCCTCCAGGTCGACGTTATACAGCTCCATTAGATCCGTCATGGTGTGCACTGGAGCGGCTTGACGTTCGCGACGCAACTCGGTCCGTTTTTTGTCGATCACTGCATGCTGGGCAATCACAATCATCAAGAACCAAAGATCGTCTCGGTCTTGCAGATCAGGAAATCTGCCTTTGGCAGAATTGCGAGTTATTGTGTGAAGAACAGAGATTGCGATGTCCTCGCCATCGTCAGTGACACGAATACCGCGTCGAAGCTTGCTCTCAGCAAATTGCGCAATCTTTTGAAAATACCGAGCTACGAGCTGTCCAATAGCAGTCGGGTCTCCTTGACGCATCTTGGCGATCCAGCCAGAAACGGAACCTACGGAACCTTTGGACAATTCTGCATCCGACATGAGTCTTTTACGTTCATCGAGTTCTTGGAAACGAAGTGAATGAAGTCTAGATGCACGCATTCTCGATCGCAAGCCTAATGCACAACGGATAAGTTTGAGGGTCTAAATGAAGCGTGTTCTTTACAAAATCGCGAAACGTCAGAAAGGCCTTCCGTGCGACAAAAATCGCTGGTTTTCTCATGAACTTTTTGGATCGTTTTTTCTTTCGGTTTCTGATTGCCGTTTGCTTGCAATCATTGCCTCGCCTTATAGACTCAAGCCGATTGATTTTTCTGAAAGTAGATCGCGATCATGGTTTCGTTAGCAATTGAACAAAAGGAACTTGCGACATTTGACTTTGATCGCCAGCTTGACATCGTCTCGGATGCATTTGAGGATAACTGGAAGCTCGGAAATTCACCGAGTGTGCGGGAATATGCAAAACTGGTTGAACCTCGCCACCAAAAGCGTTTGCTTCGAGAGTTGATCTTGATCGAACGGGAGTGTTTTGATTTCTTCGGTGATCCACCGTTAGCATCCAAGACAGAATCGGAGACGACGGGGAGCAAAGCGTCCACGGATACGAATAAGAATTTTTTCAGGAACGTAGATGCATGCGATTTGCCGTCGCATTTCGATCGGTTTGCCATCACGAAGCTGCTCGGAAGAGGAAGCCATGGGGTCGTCTACGAAGCAGAAGATTTGCAGATTCGTCGTCGGGTCGCTATCAAGATTGCGCATACGGCTGGAGGCGATTCAAGTGGTAACCGAGCCTTTGCATGTGAAGCGGCAAATGCAAGCCGAGTGAATCATCCAAGCATTGTTCGGGTTTTGGATGTTGGCGAGTTTCGAGGAACTCACTTCATGGTCTCCGAGTTGATCGAGGGAGAAAATCTGGCGGAGTTCGCGAAGAAACAAAAGTTAACCGACGTTGATTGCGCCCACATTGTGGCAGATATTGCAGCAGGAGTCGAATCTGCGCACCAGTTTGGAGTGATACATCGTGACCTCAAGCCCTCCAATATCATGATCGAGTTTATCGGCACGATGGTGTTCGATGAACCGAAAGCAGCGATTCCTTTCTCACCCGACACTTTCCACGTGCGCATTCTCGACTTTGGAATTGCCAAAATGGTTGATCGAACGACCCGTCGAACTTCCGATGGCGATATTGTGGGGACACCACATTACATGAGTCCTGAACAAGCGTCTGGTGATTCTGCGAAAGTGGACAGCAGGTCAGACGTTTTTTCGCTCGGGGTAGTTCTGTTTGAGCTGTTGACAGGCAAACCACCTTTCGATGGCCCAGAGCTCTCGGTGGTAACCGGGATTCGCGATTTGAAAGCGCCCTCGATTCGAAACTATCGCAAAAACCTATCTATTGGCTTGGAGAACATTGTCCACAAGTGTTTGGAACGCAAACCATCTCGTCGGTATCAATCTGCAGCCGAGCTGGAAGCAGACCTTCGAAATTGGATCGCCGGCAAGAGGTTGAGTTTTCGTCGACTACACCTCCAGCGATGGACAGTTTCCGCCGTATTGCTCGTTTTGCTGGCGGCCGTTGGTGCGATGGGATTGCGAGCCCCAAGTGAATCAACTTTGGATTCTGAGACGCGAGTTGATCGTGCGGCCAAGTTGATTGTAGTTCCTTTTGATGCCAATCGAAGCGAACGCATTCGGCACCTTGAGGACTGGATTGAAACTGGTGATCCGCGATCTCTTTCGGACTGGACAAACCATTTTGATGACGACTTTGCGACGAATGCTGCGGAACTTGTCGAAACAAATCACGTTGGCCTCACTGAAGTCCAGAACCATCGAATGCGAATTGCGGAGCTGTGTTTGTCCCGAGGGATAGATTGCGATTCGTCGGATGCAAAACGATTTGCGATAGAACTGATGGTGCCACGGTCTGGACAAGAGACGATATGGCTTCCATTGCTGAACCGGATGTCGGATCAGTTCGTGCGGGAACTTGAGTCGATGCTTGGACACGATTGGGACTCAAGGAAGAGGCGAGTCCTTTTTGGCTTATTAAAAAGCAAATGGGAATCGTCAGGTGATACCGAAGGCTTGATGAGGCTTTTGGGAGCCTCGCAAACAGAGGAACTAAGCCTGATTGTTCCTGCCGTCCTTCATGCAGCTGCAAGCTCTGATTCTCTTTTTCGCGAGTCGATATTGACCGAATTGGACAACACGGAGCCTAGCCCTGAAGCAGGCCTTGGCACGGACGAGTCGTCTCGATGGCGGGCGAAGCTAGGTCTAATCGCGTATGGTCTTGAAGAATGGGAACGAGTCGATCGAGTACTTTCTCGTGCGACTGATCCGCGTCCCCGCAGCTACTTTATCTATTGGTTTAGGCAATGCGAATTATCGACGGAACCGTTTGTTCGCCGCTTTAGCGAATTTCACGATGAATGGCGAGGCACCGCTGCCATTGATTGCATTTCTAGCGTTCACAATCAAATTGTGTCAGAAAGTCTGCGTTCGGAATGCATCGAGCTACTGTCAAGTGCGTACCAAAGACACCCCACCGCGGGCGTTCATAATGCCGCAAGAAAATTGTTGATCGCATGGGGGCAAGGCAACCTCGTCGAAGAAGCAGATAGCCAAGTCGAATTCAAGCAAATCCGAACGGACCGGAATTGGTATCTCAACTCCAGCGGAATGCAGATGAACATCGTTCGGGGGCCGGTGGAGTTTTGGTATGGGATGCCCGCAAATGGACATCAACCAGGCAAAATCCATCGCATTGACCACTCGTTTGCCATCGCGGACCAATTGATCAGCGAAAAGTCGTACGCCGAGTTTGATCCGGCCAAGTTTCCGCAGCCAACGGATGCGAAAGTCCGAGGAACGACGTGGCTTGATGCTGTTCGCTATTGTGATTGGTTGAGCCGAAAGGAGGGATTATCCGACGAGGAATCCCTCAGCACTGTGGACGAGACCTTTCAACGATTCAGCGTATCCGATTCCGGCTATCGGTTGCCAAGCGCTTGGGAATGGGAATGTTTTTTTCGCGATGGAACGAGAACGCGATTTCGTTTCGGCGAATCGGAACCAGAGTTATTCGCGACATTTCAAGGCTCTATCGAAACGCGTGAGCACGAATGGACATCAACAACACACATGCAATTCGAAAATGAGACGGACCACAACTTGTTGCGAACGCATGACTTGATCCTTGCTAAAGGTGGGCGGCTATCGATTGCCAACACGTTTTTGCCGCTGGGTGAAAATTTGTTACATTGCTATGATAGGATTTATCCTATTGGATTTCGCTTGTGCGTTACCCTCCCTCAATCTCACCTCAAGTAGTAAGGTTACCCATACCATGGCATTCCTTGACAAAAAGCTCGCGAAAACATGCCTTTACCGTTGCACTGGTGGACAATTGGTTCTTGACGGCGGTTTTGCACCTGCAGGATATTATTGTCCAGAATTATTGGGTGCTTGCGCTGTCGAGGGAGAGATCATTCCGGTAGAACCAAAGTTAATCTCACCGGGTATGGATTCAAGATTTCTCAGTCCAAACACAGCCGCATACGAATACGACGCAAACACTGACTGTCTGTACTTTTCAGAAGGGCAGGCCGATCCTGGTTACATGTTCCTATCCGAAATTTCCGTAGAGGAGCTTTGGGAGCGATTTCCAACGATTGCACACGAGGTCGAGCTGCTAAAGCACGCAAAGTCGCTCGCTGATTTTTACATGGAGATCCCAGCCGTAGCCATTGCGCACAAAGATAGTTTCAAAAACAAAAACAAAAACAAAAACAAAAAAAAGTAGCTTAGTAGATTAGTTGTTTGCTTCGCCTACAATGGGTGCTAACGACTTGGTCGATAGCGAGAATCAGTCAATTATTGTCAGCGTTTGGAGCAAGGAAGAGAATCAGGAAAATTCATGCTCCATTCAGAAAACCAAGTCGAAGAAGAATCCCGAGTTGACGTTGCGAGCCGCGAGCGAGTTGGTCTCGTCTTGTTGGCTGTTTTCTCAATCATCTACTTCGTCTTTATTTTGCTTTGTGCGTTTGCGAACGCTTGGTTTGCGTCCATCACTTTTTGGGACGTACCGGCGACGGTCTGGTACGGTTTTGGCCTTATCGCTCTTGCGCTCGTCATTGCGGGTGTCTACGGGCGATTGAGCCGAACGATTTCCAAGTAGATTCGGACAGTGACGGTCTCTTTCGCCGCGCTTGTCAATTTGGTAAAACGGTTAGCTTGGGGCGCGATGCTGAGTCCCAACGAGACATTCTTTCCTCAATGCTCCCTGAACGGAAAAATCAATGAGATACTCCCTTGTGATGCTCGCGGCTTTAGCCACTTTTCAGTATGCCGCCGCGCAGGAGGCTTCTGACCCATGGACGAAGAAAAAGGCAGAGAACTTCAAGCCTCTCACGGAGCCACAAAAAACGGCGATCGAAACCGCATCGCCGACAACGGCTGCAGCGACACCCATCAAGGCTAGGCGAGTATTGGTTTTTTACCGTTGCGAGGGATTCATTCACAAATCGATTCCGTTTGCGAATACGGCCATCGAAATGATGGGCAAAAAAACGGGTGCTTTTACAGCCGAATTGGCCGACACCTATGATGTCTTCACCGCGGAGAACCTCAAAAAGTACGATTGTATCTTGCTCAATAACACAACTGGAATGCAATTCACCAAGCCCGAGCAGCAGAACGCGTTTCTCGATTTCATCATGTCCGGAAAGGGATTGGCGGGGATTCATGCGGCCAGCGATAATTTTGGCCGGCATCCGGAGTGCCGCGCAATCGTAGGGGGAGAATTTGGTGGCCATCCTTGGAATGCTGGTGGTACCTGGGCGTTTAAGTTAGACGATCCAGAACACGTTCTCAACAAAGCGTTTGGCGGCAAAGGATTTTGGCATAAAGACGAAATCTATCAGTACAAGCCAGAGACGTACGAAGGCACGAAGGCGTTGCATGTACTTGTTAGTTTGGACATGAAACAAAAAGCGGTATCGGAATTGATTCAGGACGGTCCGCGTGAGGTCCCCGTTTCCTGGCTTCGCAAGGCGGGCGAGGGACGCGTGTTCTACACCAATTTTGGACACAACGAAGATACCTTTAGCAAACCAGCCATCGTCAAACACATACTGGACGGAATCCAATATGCCTTGGGCGACCTTCAAGCAGATGCGACCCCGACCGCAGCTGCGGCCGAAAAACAACCTGCGCTTTCACCAGAAAAACCGTAGTTATGCCTATCTCCGTCACGTGCCCCGGATGCCTGTCGCGATTCACCGTTAGCGACAAGTACGCCGGTAAGAAAGGCCCTTGCCCAAAGTGCAAGAAGGACCTGATTGTTCCGGACAAATCTCAGGAAGTGGTTATCCATGCGCCTGAAATTGGCCCCAAGGACTCGAAGGGGGTCTCGGTATTAAAGCCGCTGAAACGGGCGGAATTTAAGCTTTCGAAGATTGAGATCATCGTTGGAGCCATTCTGACCGTCGCCTCCGTAGGGCTTGCGATTTTCGCGAGGACTGGATTCGCTGAGCCACCTTGGCTGTTGTCTGCATTTGGGGTTATCTCGCTCGCTTTCCCATTGGCCTGGGTTGGGTACTCGTTCTTCCATGATGATGAACTCCAAGAGTATTCGGGACAGGAACGATCCACGCGAGTGGGAATCTGCGCGTTGGTCTTCGCGGTGACCTGGGGGCTTTATTGGTTTTTGGCGAATTACATGGGAAACAAAACGCTGGCGGATGTCGACGCCGTCCAATTTGCCATTTTTCTGGCCGTTATGTTCGTTATTGGCTCTCTCGGCTCACTAGCGGCAATGGACTTGGAGTTCGGCCAAGCGTTACTCCACTATTCGATGTATTTTGCAGCTACGTTTCTATTGGCGTTGCTCGCTGGAGTTCAAATATCTGAGCCAATGTCGAGTGGAAAGAGCAAGCCAGGCTTCCCGACCGTGAATCCGAACCTCATCAACCCACAACTAAAGAACATAGCACCGAACGCTGCAAACAAGGCCCCAGCGGCACCACCCAAACCAAAGTAATTGTACGAATTCGAAAAAACTTGAATTCGTTTGACGCACAAAGGCTTAGGTTCATTGCTCGTTCGCGCGGGTTGGTTTAATCTAATGGGGTCGCAGGCGTCTGGTTTTCAACCATGGCTGTGACCGCGTCCTTTATTCACACAGGGTTTGAGGTAGAGATCGAAATGTCGACGCATAGGCGAATTACGGTAGTTGATGACGGCGGAGTAAGTATTGTTCGGTTTGTCGACAAAAAAATTGTCGATTCGGGCAGTATTGAGCAACTGGGTGAAGAGATGAATTCTCTGGTCACGGTCGATAAGCGGAACATGATTCTTCTGAATTTCGATGGTGTCGAATTTATGTCGAGCGCCGCGCTCAACAAGTTGATTTCCCTCAACACCAAGGTCAAGGCCGCAGCTGGACGACTAAAGCTTTGCGGATTGCGAGCAGAGATCAAAGAAGTGTTCACCATAACTCGATTGGATCGCGTCTTCGATTTGCGAAAAACAGAAGCCGACGCGGTTGCAGCGTTTAAGCTCTAGGTAAGAGACTTGGTGCAAGCATGACGACTGTACAAGAGGATTGGTCATTCGATAAATTCCTGCCGAGCGACTTGGATGTCGGCCACGCTGCAATCGAAGAACTCATGACTGCGTTGGGTTCGGCGGGCTGGGAGGGAATGGATCTTTTCCGAATTCAGATGGCTATCGAAGAGGCAGTCGTCAACGCGATCGAGCACGGCAACAAAAAAGCATTGGACAAAAAAATCCGTTTGGTGTTTGACGTCACACCAGAAAAAGCGGTCATGACAATTTCCGACGAAGGAGCAGGTTTCGATCATCGAAACGTTGCCGACCCGACCACTGACGACTTGGTCGATAAACCAAGAGGGCGCGGCGTCATGCTCATGCGGGAGCTGATGAACGAAGTCCATTTCAACGAGGTCGGCAATCAAGTAGTCATGATCAAATTGCGATCACCAGAAGTTCCTGAATAGCCTAGCTAAGTGCGATTCCTTCTCGCGAGCAACTTCCGCGACAATAACCCATAAAACACTTGGCTATGTACTTAGAAGGCGTGTATGTTTCGACGATTGCCGACGAAACTATTGGATTGCCAATTCGACCCAAGCGAGCATGAGACCGAGCTGCTTATTGTCGAAGGAGATTCAGCATCGAATGCCGTTGGGGCGGTGCGTGATTCGGCATTTCAAGCTGTGATGCCGATGCAAGGCAAACCCTTGAACGCATGGAAGGCAACGAGAGACAAGGTTGCCCGAAACGAGTTCTTCGTCGCTTTAAATCAAGCCATGGGTGCCGGCTGGGGCGATTCGTTCTGTATCGAGAACATGCGGTACAAAAACATTATTCTTCTGTTCGACCCCGACGCAGATGGAATTCATTGCAGCATGCTTGTCTTGATGTACTTTTATCGATGGATGCGGCCTCTATTGGAGTCAGGGCGAATTTACATGGTCCACCCGCCTCTCTTTGAAATCACGGCGCCATCGATGATCGATCTGGTCTGTGCCGCCTCGGATGAAGAAGCGATTGAGCGTTTGGCCAAGACACAGCGAGAGGTCGATCCGTACGCAGTCAAGAAGCGATTTCGAGGCTTAGCCAGCATGAGCAGCGCAGTTTTAAAACGGTACTGCGTCCAACCTAGTTCGCGTCAAGCGTTCCGAATGCGGCCCAGAGACGCAGAAGCGGCCATCGAAGTCTTTTGCAAATGAGTGACGTGTCTTGGTAACCCGACGCGTAAGCGAGGAGCCAAATGAGTGAATTCCCCATCACTCACGTGTTGGGTTAACAAAATCACAGTTTTCATCGCCAGTCATTTCTTTTTTCTTTCGTGAGAACATCGTCAGCCCTGCCGCCCAGACCCCGAGGCCATCGATCAAAACGTCCTGGAATGTGCCAAACCTGTCAGGCACAAATGTCTGGTGCCATTCATCGGTCGCTGCGTAGGCGATGCAAAAGAACATGGCTAGCGCTATCGTCTTTTGCGATTGAACGCCGTACCACCATCTCAGAACTTTCGCGCACAATAAAGTCAGGATAAAGAACTCGGTGAAATGCCATCCCTTCACGACAGCAAACCATGCAAATGCCCAGAAGTGGCGAAACTGAAGAAGAGTCTCTTGACTTAGCCCCGCAAAACGCTGAATCAATCCAAAAAACTCTTCCGGGCGAACAACGGTGCACGAAGTACCGAAAATGAACAGCGTCCAAGCGATGAATACTGCGATCACGCGACGATCAAACTTATTTACCATTGTCGTAACGATAGTACTCTTGGCTAGCGGATGAGAGTGAACTCGATACCGAGGTGCCGATAAAATGAGACAGCTCGATGCATGTCCGGCGAACGCAGGACGAGCAAATCAAACATTGGCATTGGCATTGGCAAAATACTTTCACAATTTGCGAACAATTGCGTGACACCATCCGAGATTCAGGCACTTTTCAGGTAGGCTCGAATATCGGGCCAACGGCCAATTGCCGCACCCTAGTCCACACACCGCCAATAGTATATCCGATGTCGTCAAATCCATTTCAGCCTCAAGAGCCCGACCAAACCGTGGACTTCGGCAATGAAGAGCTCGCAGATCAAATGGTTCACATCCTGGACTTTTATTTGGCTGAACTCAAGGCAGGTCGAAAGCCGGATCGGGCTGCTTTACTCGCACAAAACCCTCATCTTGCAGGCCAACTCGCCGCGTGTCTTGCTGGGCTGGAGTTCATTCAGGGAGTGGAATCGACCAACCAAACGAATGCTGGTCTCAACGCCGGAAACCTAACACCACATCGACTCCTGGGGGACTTTCGCATTTTGAACGAAGTCGGACGAGGCGGCATGGGCGTCGTGTACGAGGCAGAACAAATGTCACTTGGCCGACGTGTTGCGCTCAAGGTGTTGCGATTTGGTGGCGTCTCTGATCCCGAGGCCCTCGATCGATTCAAACGCGAAGCTGAAACAGTTGCAGGATTGCACCATACCAATATCGTACCGATCTTTGCGGTCGGTAGCGATCAAGGCGTGAACTTCTTTGCGATGCAGTTCATTCAAGGGAGTAGTCTGTCGGAGGTGTTGTCGGGCTCGAATGAACCGCTCGACGCAATGCTGGTGATGCAGTGGGGATTGCAAGCAGCTGAGGCCCTGACTCATGCTCACGAACGCAATGTCATTCACCGGGATGTCAAGCCATCGAATCTGCTGCTCGATCCGGAAGGGCGCATTTGGCTTACGGATTTTGGACTGGCGCGTCGGCTCGACGATGTCTCGATGAGCAGAACGGGTGCGATGCTCGGCACCCCTCGCTACATGAGTCCAGAACAGGCATCAGCAAGTCGCCAGCAGGTCGATCGCCGAACCGACGTCTATAGCTTGGGCGCGACACTCTACGAACTGCTTGCTGGCAAACCCGTCTTTCAAGGAGACACGGCCCACCGTGTCATACAGCAGATTCTTTCGAGCGAACCAACGCCACTTCGGAAACTGCGTCCTAAGCTTCCTCGCGACCTCGAAACGGTCGTCATGAAATGCCTAAACAAGAATTCTGACGATCGGTATCATTCAGCCCGCGAGCTTGCGGATGACTTGAGAGCCTGTATCGATCAACGCCCGATCCGGGCGAGGCGCGCAGGTTGGACGGAGCAAGCAGTTCGATGGTTGCGAGGACGTCAACAGGGCGTTCGCATTTCCAGCTATGCAGTCGGCGCGACGTTGCTATTGGTCACTGTGTTGACTATCGGCTGGAGTTGGTACCAAGCCTCGCGTCGAGTCAATGTGTTACTCACGACCAAGACGCCGCCCCTCTCTGCTGAATTCATCGATAGCCGCGGGGATTCCGTTATCACGGTATCCGTCCCCACCGAGCGTCCAGTCGTAATTCAAGACGGCGAGTATAAGCTTCGAGTTTCTAGCCCAGACCGATGGAGTCAAACGTTCGCAACCTCGGTCGAACACGGCGATCCCTTCAAACTCGAAATGGGCATCCAGGACCAACAGCTTTGGGGCCCAACAAACACTTCGCGATGGTACTCCTTGGTCGATGACATCGAGAGTGCATCGCTCTTGCTTTGGAACGATGAGGGAGTTGCCTGCGAATCTGGGGTACCGAAAAAGCAACGTTGGCAAAAATCACTCAGGGAAGGCTGGTACGCTGCGATGGATAGTGCTCCCGGGTTTCTTTGGCCATGGTTCAAAGATGCCGAAAGTGCCCATCATTTGAATGGCCCGACGCGTCATGCACCGGTTGCTGCGTCAAAAACGGTCGATGTAAACGGAGATGGCAAGGCGGACTTCATTATTGCCGGTCACCATCAAGCCTTTGTGATGACGCTGTCGGGATTAGATGGAAGCGTGCTCTGGTGCGCTGCTCTTGGTGAAGATGTTCGAAAGAAACCTATCGTCGAACAGGCAGAGCCTAGCTTCATTCGCAGCACGATCGTTGGCAGTCCGATCATCACCAGCGACCAGGATGCAGATGGTATCGAAGATGTTCTCGTGACAGGTACCGACACAGGTACGGAACCGATAGTCCCAATGCCTGTGCCCAGCGGAGGTGGTTCAGTCGCTGACGCTCAACGTTGGGTCGAACTCCTTTCGGGTGCGACTGGAAAATCGATTTGGAGACACGACCTAACCAGTGAGTCCTTCCAGCTCTTGCCTGACGAAAGTGTTCCGACTGAGTTTCAATGGTTCGTTGGAAGAGACGGAACCAGTTCAAGCGACATTGGAGGAAGCTGGAGCTTGAAACGGCATACCGTTCGATGGGGCAGGAACCAAATGAGTATCCACGGCTTCCATGCTTATCTTCCCGAACCGGCATGTCTCGTTCAGGTTCAGGGCGAAACGAAAGTCGCCGTTGTCGCTGGCAAGCGTTTCGAATGGCTAGACTTGAAGTCGGGAGAACCAATCGTCGTGTCGGATTCGCCGACCAGGCCCGGCTGCAGCGGACGTTGGATCGACATGGATAGCGATGGAGTGCCGGAATTCACTTTTTTAGAAAGAGTGAATGCAACTGGCAAAGTCGGGGCGTTTCGAGCGGACGATACGGCCAAGGTGGTCGTTTGGAAAGTTCGGGACCATCAGGTTTTGTGGTCAACAGAATTGCAAGCGAAGTTCCCAATCGTCCAGTCGATGACAGTTTCACCGCCCAATTGGCCGCTGATCGACGACCTGGACCAGGATGGGGCGCCGGAGGTCATTGTTCCAAACGCCGCCTCCTCATTAACAGCGGGGAGTTTTGGAGCGGTCCCCTGGGGCGAACTGGCTGTGCTTGATGGCAGGAATGGTCAATCGCGGTGGCGACAAAAAATCGTCACCCTCGACCAGCAAGTGGATCGTTTTTCGGTAGGTCCTGACATTGATGGTGACGGCCACCGAGAGGTGTTCGTCGCCTCGTTTGCCAACCGTCCTACTCGATTGTACGTTGAGGCTCGCTCTGGAAAATCAGGAGAATCGCTGTGGATCACTCCGAGTGCAATCCGTCCCGATCCAAAAAACCAAGATCGCTTGGTCGGACCATTATTGTGGTGGAACGCGGGTGAGGATGGTTGGCCACAGTTGATTGTGACGGTGCAGGGCGAGGTCGCTTCGCCACTAGAATCGGAGGGGATCATTTATTCGGCCTGGAATGGGCGAATAACGCGAATGTGTAGTCAAGTTGGGGAAATCCATTCCATGGATGTTGACCATGATGGTGCCGCGGATTTGGTCACCTATCATGCAACTGAGCTATCCCATCCCGAAGATGGTGGAACGATTGATTGCTTGCGAGGGGTGGCTGCTGAACCATGGAATCGACTCGGAAAGGTGGGTGCACCTTCCGCAGATTTCAATGGAGATGGCATTCGAGATATATTGCAAACCGATAATGGTGGTGGCTTAGCTGTCATTTGCGGAAGGCTTGGGACGAGATTTTGGGAAACGAGTTTTGGTTCGCATTATGAGTATACGGCGAGAGCACTTGTCGAACCGCAGACAATTCAAATGAGTTCTCTGGAGTCTGCACCGTCGCCCCGTGAGGGAGACGTAGACGACGACGGGATCGTCGACATCTTGTTTTGGCCAACCAATCAGTTTGGAAAAGCGGCCTCAATGGTTGGCATCGCTTCAGGCAAAACAGGGAACATTATCTGGCGTTCAAGCGATTTGACGGCTCGAATCTCGGAGGGGCTCGTCGACTTTCGCGTAGCGGACTTGGAGGGCGATGGCGCGGTGGAGATCGTTCTCGTAGCCGTAGCCGACATAGACTATCCAAGTATTAGGTCGACGATTTCTAGCAATGATTTGCAATGTTGGCTTATTGTGGTCGACGGAAGGTCGGGTAGGATTCGCTGGAAAACGCCGCTAAGCAGCGCCTATGGAGCTTCGGCTCCTCGCAATGCGCAATTGCCACCCGCAGGAAGTACTAGCTTCCCTGTCCAAGTCTACAACACGCGGTTGTTGAACATCGCTGATCTCGATGGTGATGGAAAACTTGACGTGGCAACTCCGGCTATTGCTCAGTCCGGAAGAAGTCTTGAACTTCGCGGCTATTGTGGTTCGAGCGGAGAAGCGATGTGGACCCATGCGTTGCCACCAGAATGGCAAATGGCAAATGCTTTCCTGCAACAAACTTTGGTACGAGTTTGCGATGTTGATCAAGATGGAAAAGCTGATGTCGTTTTTGTCGATCGTCATCAAGATGCGGAATCGCTTCCCAACTATCATTTCATGTTGAGACTCAATTCGCTTTCGGGAGCGACCGGTGCAATCCAATGGCAGCGAGATCTCGGCCCTAGTCCGTTCGAAGAGCCTTTTTGGAAAGGTGAACGGCGTGGGGTCTCGGAGTTTGTGCTTCCTCGAACTTCAAAGGGTGGCGTGGCCCCAACAGTGTTGCTCACTGGGTCGGAATCCAAAATCTTGAGCGTCCAAGGAAAAGGAGACTTGTTCGAAACCTCGTTGTCGAAAAACTTGGAATCAGGAACACTTTGGTGTCTCGACATTGATGGAAATGGTGTTGACGAATTGGCCTATTTGCTTGATGGAAAGATGAAGGTCGTTTCGCCAAGTGACGCTACGAATGCGATATGGAAAGAACAGAGCGAGTCAAGTCGTTATGTACGCATCCTCGAAGTAAGAAGCGCGTCCAACGAACATGCTGGTGAGATTGTGGCGATGCGACCACTTGGCGACAACTCGGTTGTTGGTCTCGACGCTGCCAGCGGCAAAGAGAACTGGGTTGTTGCTGCGCCAATACCTCGCGACAGACGGAATTATGTTTCGCCACAAACCATTACACGTCTAGATATCGATGCGAGGTCAAGGACTCCCCATGTGTGTTTTCAGAACAACCAAGTCTCACATAACCGATTGGCTTTTCAACATGGTGCTAAGAGCCAGGGAGTACTTGAAAAGTCCCCCGTGATCAACGCGAAATCCAATCGCAATAGACAACCAGCTCACGACCCGCGATTGGCGCGAGGGCTTCCGTGGGAACGCAACCTTGGACGGCTTCCTCCTATTTTCGAGGCAGTGATGAATTCGTCCATGTATGCCATCGCGATCATACTCTTGCCCGCGGCCTATCTGTATTGGTTGGTCAAGTACAGACGTTGGGGGCTGCGAACACTGCTCGCGATGCCAGTGATTGTCGCATTCGCAATATTGATTGCGACCAAAAATGTATTCGGGTTCTCAGATCTGCCTTGCATGGTACGGTGCATTTATGGCTTTGTGGCATCGCCGCCACTAATTCTGATTGCCGTTGTTGGCGTTTGGATCGTGCGAAAACGCTGGCTCCGAATCTTGCTCTGGATTGGAATTGCATGGGGCGTCTCCGCGATTCTTGCCCTAGCTTTCTTGATTAGTGACATTCGAATGAACCCATTTCAGCCCGGTGAATACTATATTCTCGACGAATGGTATTTGATTTTCGATGTCGGAACGTATGCAACCTCGATTCTTGCGTCGACGACTTTGATTAGCGGTTTATGGGCAAAGAAAGCGAAAGCCAAAAAGTGATGCCATGAGCTTATCTCCTGAGAGTCCAGCCAATGAGCCTCCCGCGGCAGATGCACGAACTCAGTGGCTCATGCGACACGAAGCATGGCTGAATGTGCTTGCTCGAATCGAGATCGAAAGTCGGTTTCAAGGAAAATTCTCCGCAGCGGATGCGGTGCAGCAAACCATGCTAGAAGCTTGGCGATGTTGGGAAAACTTTCGAAGCGACCAGGAGGTCGCCAGGCGAGCATGGCTTCGACAGATCCTGGCACACCAACTTGCCCATTTGGCTCGACACTATGGTGGTACACAGAAACGAGACGTATCGCGGGAGACCTCAATTGATCAAACACTGGAACACTCCGCGAGCCGACTGGACCAATTGTTGGCGACGGACCAGTCATCTCCAAGTGCAGTGGCGGCCAAGCGAGAGCAGCATCTCCGTCTGGCAAGCGTTTTGGAGCAATTGCCGCCAGACTACCGACAAGTCTTGTTGCTTCGAAGCATCGAGGATTTGCCGCATGAAGAAATTGCATTACGAATGCAACGATCGCCGGGTGCTGTGCGCATGCTTTGGCTGCGAGCTTTGGCGGCATTGCGCGAGAAAATGGAAATCGAAAACGGGTCTGATATTCCACATCAGTCATCGGGTCTGGCCTCTGAATGATCTTGCGATCTTTTCTAGATCTGCTAAACCTTTTGCACTCTTTTTTTGAAACTCAAGCCCTTGGAGACTTCGATGGATATGCATACTTTGACCCGTGAACTGCAACTCGGCAACGACAGCAAGATTGTCATGCTCGTCGCTGACGGGTTGGGTGGACTTCCAATGACTCCAGGTGGGAAAACGGAACTGGAATCCGCACAGACACCAAACCTTTGCGCCCTTGCCAAATTGGGAGTCCAAGGGGCAAGTATTCCTGTCAAACCAGGCATTGCTCCAGGCAGTGGCCCAGGTCACCTTGGGCTTTTTGGATACGATCCGCTGCATTATCAGATTGGTCGCGGTGCTTTAGAGGCAACCGGAATTGGATTCGAACTAAAAGAAGGGGACGTTGCCATCCGATGCAATTTTTGCACGCTCGATAAAAACGGCAACATCTCGGACCGACGCGCTGGACGCATTAGCAGCGAAGAAAGCGCACCGCTGGCGATATCGCTTCGCCAAGTCAAAATCCCTGGCATCGAAATCTTCGTTGAACCCGTCAAGGAACATCGATTCGTAGTTGTTTTTCGCGGGCCTGGGCTCGGCGGAAATGTAGCAGACACCGATCCACAGATGACCGGCGTGCCGCCGCTCGATCCTCGTGCCAATGATCCTGCAAGTGAACGCACAGCACAGGTTGCCAAGGAGTTCCTGGCACAAGCAAAAGTGATTCTAGCTTCGCATCCGAAAGCGAATTTCCATACGATGCGAGGATTTGCGAATAAACCTGCGTTGCCTTCGTATAGCGAAGTCTACGGCCTAAAGGCCGCGGCCATTGCTGTTTATCCCATGTACAAAGGATTGGCGCGACTAGTTGGCATGGATATCGTTGGCAAAGCGCAAACGCTTTCCGAACAAATCGATACCCTGGAGGAAGTTTGGTCTAAGTACGACTTCTTTTTCATTCACTTCAAGTACACCGACAGCACCGGTGAGGACGGAAACTTTGCGGAGAAGGTCAAGCGAATCGAAGAGCTAGATGCGATACTTCCGCGAATTGCCAAGTTGAACCCAACTGTAACCATCGTGACCGGCGACCATAGCACACCGAGTTATCTCAAGGGGCACTCATGGCATCCAGTTCCAACTTTGTTGGTCTCCGATTGCTGCCGGCCTGACCCACATACGGCCTTTAATGAGACAACCTGCATCACGGGTGGGCTCGGGCATTTTGAGGCCCAGTACCTGATGACCCTGGCGATGGCTAACGCAGGAAGACTTGGGAAGTTTGGGGCGTAGGGGGCCAATAAACTAGGCCAACTAGCACGCCAAGCATTTGCGACGTCGGCGGGACAAGGGGATTTTTGATTTAGTCGTTTAACAGTCCGCCGAAGGCGTACTTTCCCAGCTTAGACAGTACGCCTACGGCTGACTGTTAAACGAAATACATTTAGACGAGTGAATACCACGAGTTCGTTGCATTTACTGCAACTTGCCGCAGATTACGGTTGCGTTGTGTCCGCCGAAGCCGAAGCTGTTGTTCATGGCGATTTTCACGTCCATCTGTCTTGGATGGTTCGGGGTGTAGTCAAGATCGCAGTTTGGGTCTGGCGTCTCGAGATTAATGGTCGGTGGGATCACACTGTGATAGCAGCTGAGGACCGTCAAAATCATCTCAATGCTGCCGCTGGCGCCGAGCGCGTGCCCCAGATGACCTTTTGTGCTCGAGAGAGCAACGGTTCGTGCCGCTTCGCCAAAAATGGTTTTAACAGCAACGGTTTCGGCTTTATCGCCAAGCGGTGTGCTAGTCCCGTGCGCGTTGATGTAGTCGATCTCTCCCGGATCTAAGCTTGCGTCCCGAAGAGCATTCAGCATAGCTCGGCTCGCGCCCCGACCTTGTTCGTCAGGAGCAGTGATATGTCCGGCATCACACGACCCGCCGTAGCCAAGAATCTCACCGTAAATGCGTGCACCGCGTTTTTTGGCGTGTTCGTATTCCTCAAAAATCAACACTCCGCAGCCTTCGCTCAGCACAAAACCGTCTCGATCGCTGTCGAAAGGGCGACTGGCTTTTTCCGGCGCTTCGTTGCGGGTGGATAGGGCCTTCATGTTGGCAAAGCCAGCGACACCCATCGCGGTGATAGCAGCTTCAGTGCCACCGGTCAGCATCACATCCGCTTCATCGTATTGGATAGCCTTCAGAGCGTCGCCCATCGCGTTGTTGCTGCTTGCGCATGCAGTAGCCACGGCGAAGTTAGGGCCTTTCAGGCCATATTGGATCGCAAGATTTCCGCCGGCCGCATTCAACATCATCTTCGGGATGGTGAACGGGCTGACTCGATCCGGTCCTTTGCTGAACATTTTAAACATCTGTTCTTCGATCTCGTTGAGACCGCCGATGCCAGACCCCAAAATTGCACCGCAGCGGTACGGATCTTCTTTGCTGAAATCCAGGCCGGAATCGCGAACGGCATGGAAACCTGCATACATTGCAAAGAGTGTGAAACGATCCAGCCGTTTCACATCCTTTGCCTCTACCGTCGAACCTGGATCGAAGTTCGCGACATCGCCGCCGAATCGCACCTTGTGGCGAGTGGTATCGATGACCGTTAACGGATGAATACCGCTTTTGCCTTCCAAAATGGACTGCCACAGCAAATCGACTTCACAAGCCAGGGGCGTAACGCAACCAAGCCCCGTCACGACGACACGACGTTTCATACTATTCCCGAAAACGATCCTAAGAAGGGGACGACTAAATTCGTAGAACTTCGACTAAGCTTGTTGCTTTTCGATGTAATCGACGGCTTCGCCCACGCGTTGGATTTTTTCCGCAGCTTCTTCAGGGATGCTAATGTCGAACTCCTCTTCGAGTTCCATGACAAGTTCAACTGTATCGAGCGAGTCCGCTCCCAGGTCGTTTACGAAGTGCGTATCGCGACCAATCTTGTCTTTCTCGACGCCCAGTTGTTCTGCAACGATGTCGATTACTCGTTCCTCAATAGAAGCCATAACAGGGTGCCCCCTCAGCAAGTTCAAATCAAAATGTGGTGGAAAAGTAGTCAGTCGCCAAAACATATTTGGCGGGGTGCCAAAGATAGAGGATTCTAGCAAAACCGGTCAAGCCATGAAGGGCATACCTTGGGACTTAGAAGCCCAAATAATTCGTTGAAATAGCAAATTTCATCGATTATTTGGGCTGGAGCTGTGAATCTAGCTCAAATCAGGCCGAGACTGCGAAGAAAACAATTCGGCCAATTCTATATTTTGAGCAAAACCTAGCGTCGCAATTGGCCAGACGCAGGTTGCGAATTTGCTGCAGGCAACGGCAAATTCCCCGGAACGATTGGCGGGAGCTGGTTGGAAGCTCCAAAGTTACCTGACGGTTGTGGCAAGCCACCTGCCGGTTGACTTGCTGGAAGGCTAATGGGTTGATTGGATTGAAATCCGGTGGGAGCTGGACCGTAATTCCCCGCTGGAGGCAAATTGGCGCCTGGGAGATTGTTTCCTGTCGCGGGCGGGAAGCTACCAGCTGGCTGTTGGGGCTGGTTGTTTTGTCCAACCGGCGCGTTAGCGTTTGCAGGAAAACCGGTCGGCGAATTCGGAAGCGCCGCAACACGTTGCGGATCTTGGGCAGCCGGTTGTTCTGGCTCAAGCTTTTCAAAGTTCACGATTTGAACTTCGTCCCCGTTTTTGGGATCCACAGCCATTGCACAAATGCGCCATCCTGCTTGTTCTTTTCGCAGTTCCCAGACCACTTCAAGTTCCGTGGCCGGTTGGCCAGCTTGTTCGGGTTCAGTCCAAGTGCTTTCAACGAGCATTCCTTCCCCTTCTTGGACCGCATTTTGGATTTGAAAGTTTGCCATAGGAGAACCCAACGGCGCGATTTCAAGCTGCTTGCTTTTGATTTCTTCGCGCGCTAACGTTGAAAGCAACATGGAGAGCTGTGCTCCGTTACCTTGTCGCATGCTATCCAAAAAGAGTCGCACAACTTCCTTGGGATCGCTCGGTGACACAGAAGCTTTGCCGGTGGTGGCGACAACAGTCGAGCTCGATTCATCGGCCCCAGTTTTGGCGACTTCTTGTTTCGTTCCGCATCCAGTAACGAGCAATGCACCCGCAGCAAGCGGTAGCCATAGCGATTTTTTCATGGTTTGAATTCCGTTTCAAAATTGAGAATGGGTCAGTATGGCCCTCCACGGCCACCCCATCGATAGCCAAAACCAATTAGCTGCGTCAAGACGAATCGCGACCAAATCAAAGTAGCAGGCACATGCCATTTTCCGTCCGCAATCAAAAACCTATATTTTTTGGCAAACATCAAATTTCACCCCGGGAGGGAGTAAGGCTTGCGGCCTAGCGATCATGACCTATAGCCTATAGCCTGGTTCACCGCCCCTCACGCAATCACCACCATTCAACGCCGAGCCGAAAAATGCCCAGACAACTACTTCTCATGCGACACGCCAAAAGCGATTGGAATGTTCCTGGCCTTAGCGACAAAGATCGACCGCTCAACGCCCGTGGTAAATCGACGGCTCCCACAATGGCAACCTGGCTCTTCGAGCACGGGCTCATACCCGATCTCATCCTATGCAGCAGTGCCGTTCGCACATCGCAAACGCTAGCGCTCATGATTGGGCAGTGGGAGAGCTTACGACTCACAAATCCATCGCTTTCCTTCCCAAAAACAAGCATCGAAGACAAATTGTACTTAGCTTCGGATTCCGACATTCTGTCCATTGCAAGAAGCATCGCAATCGACCATCCAATTGAGGACTCTTTGTCAATTATGGTCTTGGGACACAACCCAGGGATGGAAATTTTAGCCAGCACTCTTTGCGAAACCTCGATAGAAATGCCAACCGGCGCGATTGCAGTCCTTACTTCCAATGCGTTAGGCGATGATTGGCCAGAAGACTGGCGCAAACCCAAGCTGTGGAGTCTGCGGGGACTGGTCAAACCTCGTGAACTGGGGCGCGAAACTATCTAGAAAAATGACGGGGCCTTTTGTTAGACTTGCGCAAAGTGTAACGATTGATTGGACGATACAGTTATGCAAGCCGCTTAGCGCGGTGAGCGAGAACAGTGACGTAGTTGGCAACGCAGGGTCGAACGAACTAAGGAGCAAGTTGAATGAGACAAGTTAGCAAGGCGCAGTTTGCACGATGGATTGCCACAAGCGTTCGATGGGTTTCCTCAGCAAGCTTGGTTGGTGCCATTTGCGTCTCAGCAGGTTTGGCCGCAGACAACGATCCACAAGTGGTCAAAGCGTTGAGCTTCTCTCCACGACAAAGCAATGTCCCTTACGACAAAGTTCTCGAAAAAGATATCGATTCTTGCACCAGCAAGTACGAAACTCGCAATGGTTTTGAAGGTCTTGTGATCTACAATGCGGATGGTCAACCCCTCCGCCGTTTCGCCGATGCGAACGGCGACAAGCAAGTAGACCAATGGTGCTACTTCAAGGATGGCATCGAGATCTACCGAGACATCGACAGCGATTTCAATGGAGCAGCAGATCAATACCGTTGGCTTGGTACCTCTGGTACACGCTGGGGTATCGACAAGAACGAAGACGGTAAGATCGAACAGTGGAAATCCATTTCCGCCGAAGAGGTCACCATGGAAATCGTCGAAGCGGTTAAGCTTCGTGACGAGGATCGATTCAAAAAACTGCTCGTCTCGGATGCCGAGATGAAGATGCTCGGACTGGGCGAAGACAAGGGTAGCCAACTTGCAACGCGACTCGAGAATGCTCGAAAGGGATTCTTAGAATTCGCGAAATCTCAGAAGTTAATTACGGTCAGCACGAAATGGGCCCACTTTGCTGCCGACAAGCCAGGCATCGTTCCAGCTGGTACCGAAGGCGCTTCGCAGGACATTGTTGCTTACGAAAATGTCATTGCGATTGTTGATAATGACGGTACCAGTCAACAGCTTATGATCGGAACACTTGTTCAAATCGGAAATGCGTGGCGACTCGCAGATCTACCTCGCACTATCAGCGCTGATTCTGTTTTGGCCGACAGCGGCCTATTCTTCCCTGCAGCAGCAAGCAATCGAGCAGGAACTTCACCAACCGAGGGTAACCTGTCCCAAGAAGTCCAACGCCTTTTGACGGATCTGGAGCGACTCGAAGCCGCTCTTAAAGACGAGAATGGTGACCGCTCCAAATTGCATGACGACAAAGCCAAAGTACTTCAGAAGTTGGTCGTCGCTACCAAGGGAACCGAAGAGATGGAGCTTTGGGTTCGCCAGTTTGCGGACTCGGTTAGCTCGGCCGCCCAAGCTGGTGAATACGAAGATGGTGTTTCAAAATTACGCCAAATGGTCGGACAATTGGCCAATCTTCCCAAGGGCAAAGAACTCGTTCCGTACGTTGCCTACCGACAGCTAGGAGCCGAATACACCCTCAAGAGCATGGGGGAGAAAGTTGACTTCGCCAAACTCCAATCCGACTACATGGAAAAGCTAGAAGAGTTCGCGACTGAATATCCAGATAGCACCGACGCCGCAGATGCAATGATCCAAATCGGCTTGAACCATGAGCTTGCCGGTGACGAAGGCGAGGCCGAAAAATGGTATCGACGCGTCTCCACCAAATTCCCAGAGTCCATCCAAGGCAAAAAAGCAACGGGAGCAACGAACCGGTTGAGTTTAGAAGGACGACAATTCCGCTTAGCTGGTAAGACGCTAGAAGGAAAGCAAGTCGACACGAAGCAGATGGGAAAAAGTCCTATTCTGGTCCACTATTGGGCGTCATGGTGTGGGCCGTGCAAAGAAGACATGGCTGAACTTCGAAAAGTCCAAGCCAAGTACGCAAGACAAAACTTGCAAATCATCGGCGTGAACTTGGACACCGATCCACGTGTTGCTAAAGATGCAATCGACGGTGGAAGGGCTTTCCCATGGCCTCACATCCAGGAGCAAGGCGGCTTTGAAAGCGATCTCGCTGTCGGCCTGGGAGTCCTAAGTGTGCCTGTCACAATTTTGATTGATGGTGATGGCAAAGTAGTCAAGCGAACATCGCACTTCAGCAAGATCATGGAGACAGCGCTGGAGAACCTGCTAACGATGCCAGCTCAGCAAGTAGCAAATCCCGCTCCGCAACCTGGGAAACAAGCCAACAAACCTGCACCGGCGGTTCCGCAACCGAACGCAAGAAAGGCTCAACAGCCGAACGCGAATCCTGCAGGAAAGCAGAAGTAGGTTTGTACGGAACTGACTTTTAGAGTTCCCTCATCGCCACGAACATCCGGAAGCTTAACAAATTCCACTGGGAGGACGAACATCGCAGGAAGCCGACGATGCGGTGGCCGACGATGCGGTGGCCGACGATGCGATGCGGACGACAAGGCTAATTTGGGGTTAGCGTACTTGGGCCTCGTGCCCAACGTTCGCAACATGCTTGGTGTGCTACTCCGATCGAGACTTGTGCCAACTTCGGCGACCGAGGGCCTTGGAGGCCGTCTCACTTTTGGACCTGTCCATCTCCTGGTAAACGACTATCGCTTTGTCTCTTTGCCGCGATAGCGCCGACACTTCGTAGCCGTGGGGCTCGCCCCACGGTCTCTAGGCACGATGAATACAAGAGCCGTCCGATGATTAACAAGCAGGCGACTTGAATCTAAAACTCCAAACCTGCGAACGGAGGGGCAAGCCCCGAACGTCCTGAAATGCTTGACTGCGTGCGGAAAAGGGATGTCGGGAGAAAAGTCAAAAAGACTATCACCGCGCCGCTATCTACGTCCGGGAAATCTTGGCGACCTCACCGTATACCCGGTTAAACACTTCGTCCCAATCTCCGCCTGCTTTTTGACGAAACAACCGCATGCTTGGGTACCAGGGTGAATCGTCTCGATTGGAGATCCAGCGCCAATCGGAGGCGACACCCGACAAAATCACCCAAACCGGTACGTTTAGCGCTCCAGCCAAATGAGCGAGGGATGTGTTTGGGGCAATAACCAAATCCAGATTCTTCATAACGGCCGCGGTATCCAGAAAGGGGCCATCTCCATCAAACGCATCTCCAAGCGTTCGAACTGGGAACGAAATTTGTTTTAGCTGCTCAGTGCCGTTGCCTTTCTGCAAGCAAACCAGTTCGACCCCTGGAAAATACGCTAGCGGCCCGAACTTGTTCAAGTGAAACGATCGCTGGCTATCGTCGCGATACGACGTGCTCCCCTGCCAAACGATACCTATGCGAAATGTTTTTTGCCCCCCCAAACGCTCACGCCACGCCTCAACCCGATTCGTCGGAGCTTGTAGGTACGGTATGTTCGCAGGAACCGTCTCCACAGTGGTGCCGAAAATTCGCGGAAGCGATAGGAGCGGAACAAAAAAATCGAAGTGCGGTAACGCCTCCTCCGATCGGATCATGCAATCACCAAAGGTTGAGCAGGCGCGCAAAAGCGGTTGCAACGGTTCTGGACAACGAAAAAGAACGCGATCACCGTTGGTTCGCAGCAATTCCACATACCGAACAAACTGCAGGATATCCCCAAGCCCTTGCTCGCTTTCCACCAAAAGGGTCCGACCTGCCAGCGACTCACCTCGCCATTCCTGCTGGCTACGTGCAGGTCGAACAAACTGCTTCGCCAAACTTTTCCACCGCCATTCATACTCGGCCCAGCCCTCAGAGAACTGTCCCATCCGCAATAGAGTAGCCGCCAAACACATGTGGGCCTCCGCGTATTCCGGAGCCAACAAAATCGCTTGACGAAAATTCCCTACCGCTTCGTCCAGCCGGCCAAGTTGAGACTGTACCCAACCCAAATTTGTCAAGCACAATGCGGATTTGGAATCTTTGGACAAAGAAGCTCGATACATGGAGAGAGACTCTTCGAGTCGCCCTTGCCCCGCCAACGTCGTCGCCAAACCATGCAACAGCCCAGCGTCATCCGGTTTGAACTGAAAAGCGAGCCGATATCGAATGTACGCTTCTTGCGGCTTTCCCACGTCGAGAAATTGATTTCCTAAATCCATCCACGCGTCGGCGGCCGCTAGGGTCTTCCCCCGAATCGGCAAAAGACGGCAAAGGTTTTCATGAGCTGGCAGATAATCCCGCTTGGCTTGAATCGCTCGCCGATAGCTTTCCTCAGCTTCCTCCCATCGCTTGCTCTCCTGCATCGCAGCACCAACATTGGTTAGCAAGACTGGACAAGGCGATGCTTTGAAAGAGATCGCTTTTTGAATCAACTCGACAGCCTCGGGAAACCGCCCCGTCTGATGCCTAACCAAACCAAGCAGATGCAAAGCCTCCACGTGGTGCGGTTCTTGAACGAGAGCGAGATTGTACAGAACCTCAGCCTCTGCCAGTCGGCCATTCTGCTGGTGCACAAGGCCTTGATCAACCAAGACATCAGGACTGACCAAAAACTCGTTTTCTGGCAACGCCATATTTATCTTCTCATCCTGATTAAGGGCGACTTGCAAAATGAGCCCGGGACGATAGTAACAAATGTCCTTGCACCGTCAACTTGGCTACGCCCGGTTGCTGACTTCGTGAGAATTCACCTTGATCCGAATTCTCACCCTCGTTCCCAGGCTCTACCCAACGCCGTGAAGCATTTTGTAGCGAAACTCGTCATGAGTTTCGTTCATTAAGTCGATCCAGCCGAAAGTCTCGACGACATTCGCTACACAAAAGCAAGTTTAAACAAGCGAAAATCGTTGCCGACGTTAGAGCCTGTTATTGAGTACATCTCAGAAAGAGCTGAATTCATGCGAAACCAGCTACGGGTTACTCAACGAAAAAAGGCACGTTCAATGAACGTGCCTTCAAATGCTTCATACGTCGATTTGTTTTGCGCATCCATCTCAAAGAGGCAGACCGCAACAAACATCAACTACTTGAGTTCAACAGTTGCACCGGCTTCGGTGAGTTCAGCCTTGACCTTGTCAGCGTCTTCTTTCGAAACGCCTTCTTTGATCTTGGCAGGAACTGCTTCAACCAGCTTCTTTGCGTCCATCAGCGATAGACCTGTCAAGTTCTTTACGACCTTGACTACGTCTAGCTTCTTCTCACCGAACGATGTCATAACAACATCAAACTCGGTTTGAACGGCAGCAGCTGCAGGTGCAGCATCAGTTGGAGCAGCCATCATGACAGCTCCACCGGAAGCGGCTTCGATGCCGTGAACTTCCTTCAAATAATCACTCAATTCCTTGGCTTGCTTGAGCGTCAGGCCGACGATCTTCTCGCCCAAGGTCTTGATTTCTTCCGCGAAAGCGGTTGCTGACTCGGACATAATCTTACCTATCCTCTTGTTGGGAAAAAACAAACAACTAAAAACGACCGGCGAGAAAGTTTTTTAGACCGGCTGTTCGACACGTAAATTTGGCACCGACTATTCGGCAGCACCTGTTTCAGTAGATTCAGCGGCAACAGGTGCCCCCTCCTCTAGGTTTTCGATCATCTTCTTGACCTGACCAGCGATCTTGCGAGCTGGACCAACCAATTGACCCGACAGGTTAGCACCAGGCGAGAGAATTTGACCAACCAACATGGAGATTTGTTCGGTTCGACTTGGCCACTTACTAACCTTCTTGACTTGGTCAGCAGTGATCGCGTCACCGTCCATCACCCCACCCTTGATTTCTAGCTTCGGGAACTTGCCAGAATCCACCATCTTGGTCACCAAACGAACCAAGGAGACGAAATCCTCGCAGCCCCAAATAACAGCCATGCTACCGGCTTGTTCACCGAAAGCTGGTCGCAAAAGAGTCCCTTCGGTAGCTCTCGCTGCCAAAGTACGCTTCACAACCATAATCTTTACCCCGGTGTCCCGGAGCGCTTTTCGGATGTTGTAATTCTGTTCGCCGGTCATGCCAACAATGTTGGCAACGATAGCGTCATTGACCCCGTCCAGTCGACTGGCAATATCGCGCGAAACGAGCTTCTTGACTAGCTTGCTCATGGAAACCTTTCCTTACGCAGTAACGCGGATGCTAGGGGACATCGTCGCGCAAATGGCGATCGATCTGATGTACAAACCCTTGACCGTGTTCGGCTTGAGGGACTGCACATACGAAATAAACGAGGTTGTGTTTTCGATCAACTTGGTTGCGTCGAAACTAATCTTGCCAACAACAGCATGAATGTTCGCGCCCTTGTCGTTCCGGAACTCAACCTTACCAGCTTTGTACTCTTTGACCACACGAGCCACGTCGGTTGTAACCGTACCAGCTCGAGGCGAAGGCATCAAACCGCGAGGCCCAAGAACCTTACCCAATGGCCCGACCATACCCATCATGTCGGGAGTCGCAATACAGACGTCGAAATCCAAGAATCCATCTTTGATCTTCTTCGACAAATCGTCCGACCCGACGAAGTCCGCACCGGCCTCTTCAGCCACTTTCGCCAAGTCACCCTTTGCGAAAACCACGACGCGTTGGATCTTGCCGATACCGTGAGGCAACACAACCGATCCACGCACAAGCTGATCTGCTTGCGAAGGATCGATACCGAGTTTCATATGAATTTCAACAGTCTGATCGAACTTGCGTCCAGAAAACTGCTTTAGTAATTCCATAGCTTGCTGCAATGGCATCGGGGTACTTCCCGGTGCTTTGGCGAGCATGGCTTTCATTGCTTTCGTTGGCTTAACCATCGTTACGCTTGCTCCCCTCTATTAACCTATGACCTCGATACCCATACTGCGGGCAGTGCCCTCGATCATGCGCCGAGCATGCTCGAGATCGCGTGCGTTCAAGTCAGCCATCTTCTTTTTACAGATGTCTTCTACTTGAGCGGCGGTCACTTTGCCAACTTTTGTTTTATGTGGCTCACTCGAACCGCTAGCGATGCCAGCAGCGATCTTGAGCAATGCCGATGCAGGCGGGCTCTTTGTAACGAACTCGAAACTGCGGTCGGAATAGACGGTCACAACTACAGGGATCGGAGTGCCGTTAAACTCTCGTGTCCGTTCATTGAACTGGGACACAAACTGTCCCAAATTGATACCGAATTTACCTAACGAGGTACCAACTGGTGGCGCAGGCGTCGCCTTACCACCAGGTACCTGAAATTTTGCTTGTCCTACGACTTGCTTGGCCATTGATAGTGAACCTTGTGTCCGCTTCTGTCACCGATACTGAATGTTGCGTCCCAATACTCTATTGAGACCCGATTATATTAAACGTTGCTCTTTCCCCCGATTTACACACCCGACAATCAATCGATTGAAGGACAGCAAACGACTTAAAGAGACTCGATTTGCCAGTGGTCCAGTTCAACTGGAGTACTGCGACCGAAGATACTGATGATCACGGTCACACGCCCATTGGCTTCATCAATCCTGTCGACCTCGCCCTCGAGACTCTGGAAGTTGCCTTCCTTAACTCGCACTTGGTCACCAGATTTGAACGGAATCGTGGTCTTGGGGACTTGCTCGTCATCAGCGTCGGGATAAGCCATTTTGATGATCCGCTCAACATCTGAGTCTGTCATCGGCGTGGGCTTGCCACCTGAACCGGTAAAGTCGCCTACTCCACTGGTCTCTCGTACCAGAAACCAAGTATCATCGTTGATGATCATTCGGATCACCAAGTAACCTGGATAGAGCTTGCGTTTTACGACACGGCGCTTACCGGCTCGCGTAAATTCCACAACATCTTCCGTCGGGACGAGAATCTCGCCAAACGACGAAGCCAGCGTGGACAAGCGTATTCGCTTTTCCAAAGCTGCGCGAATAGTATCTTCGCGATTGAACTGAACCTTTAAAATATACCAACGCATATCGCCAGCGTCAGCGGATTCAATTTCTGATTGTGTGGAAGTGTTCACTCGAAAACCTAGCGCCAGTCTTAACGAACAGCCAAACCAAACTAAATTGCAGAGTTATTACCAACCCTGCCAAGTCGTCTGCCGACCATTCTCCTGGCTTGTTGGGGAGGTCAGCCTTCGCTGACAACCCAGCCTAAAAAATTAACTAACTCCAATGCCATCGAAAATCGCTTGCCACAACATGTCGTAAGCAAACAATAACAATGCCAGAAAAGCCATCGTGAATATAACGACCATGGACGCCCTGTAAAGCTCAGTTTTAGGCGGCCACGAAACCTTTGTCATTTCTGACTCAACTGCAATCAAAAAATCAGCAAATTTCGGCCAATTTACCAGCCGAAAAGAAAACCACATTCCTAGCGCAACCAACACGAGCGGCACGACATAAGTCCCCTTCGTGAGGAGATCACGTGTCGATTCAGACCAGTCGCTGTAACTATAGGAGCCCAAAGTCTCATACAATTGCCAGGCCCCAAGCCAAATCGACAACCACAGCGCAAGGCATGTCACCTGGCGGACAATACGTCCCTGCCTAGCCTTGTATAGCGAACCAACAAATAACTCACTGAAAAGCGAGCTACCGGATTCAGAATCTTCGGACACAGTTGCCATGCTTAATCTACGAATGGGGGAATCGGAAGTGACTCAACAGGAGCGGAGGGAATCGAACCCGCAACCCCCGGTTTTGGAAACCGGTGCTCTGCCAATTGAGCTACGCTCCTAACAAACCATGCCGCTATCGTTCGATAGCGGCATTGTTGGCTTTTGTAAAAAGTCCGCCTGCAGCTGAATTCGTTATAATCCAGAGCATGCTGAATTCTCACGAATTCAGCTACGGCTGCAATTACTCAACAATCTTGGTTACAACGCCCGAACCGACCGTCTTGCCACCTTCGCGGATAGCAAAGCGAACACCGGCATCGATCGCAACCGACTTCTGCAACTCAACGGTCAACTTGACGTTGTCGCCAGGCATGCACATTTCAGCGTCGACCAAGTTAGCTGTTCCAGTAACGTCAGTCGTTCGGAAGTAGAACTGCGGGCGATAACCGGAGAAGAACGGCGTGTGACGGCCCCCTTCGTCCTTGCTCAAGCAATAAACTTCTGCTTCGAACTTCTTGTGCGGGGTGATCGAATTTGGCTTAGCCAAAACTTGTCCACGCTCGATGTCTTCGCGTCGAACACCGCGGAGCAAGCAACCAACGTTGTCTCCAGCTCGGCCTTCCTTCATTTCGCGTCGGAACTGCTCAACACCAGTTACGGTCGTCTTCTTCTTTTCGTCCATCAAGCCGATGATTTCGACTTCTTCGCCGACCTTGATCATCCCGCGCTCGATACGACCAGTCGCAACCGTTCCACGACCTTCGATCGAGAACACGTCTTCAACTGCCATCAAGAACGGCTTGTCCTCTTCGCGTGCTGGCTGTGGAATATGCGAATCGATCGCATCAATCAAAGCGCTGATACACTTGCTAGCTTCTGGATCAGCAGGCTTGTCGTAAGCTGCTTTTGCATTTCCACGAACGATTGGAGTGTCTTCGCCTGGGAAGCCGTACTTCGAGAGAAGCTCACGAATTTCCAACTCAACCAACTCGAGCAACTCTTCGTCGTCGACCAAGTCGCACTTATTGAGGAACACGAGAACCGCTGGAACACCAACCTGACGAGCAAGCAGAACGTGCTCTTTGGTTTGCGGCATCGGACCGTCAGCAGCACTAACAACCAAGATCGCGCCGTCCATCTGAGCAGCACCGGTGATCATGTTCTTGATAAAGTCAGCGTGACCAGGGCAGTCGATGTGAGCGTAGTGTCGTGTCTCCGACTCGTACTCAACGTGAGAAGCGGCGATTGTCACCGTCTTAGTAGCGTCACGAACTGTTCCACCCTTAGCAATATCAGCATAGGACTTTGGCTTTGCCAATCCCTTTGCAGCCTGTACTGCCAGCAAAGCACCTGTTGTGGTGGTCTTGCCGTGGTCAATGTGACCGATTGTGCCTACGTTGCAGTGGGGTTTTTTGCGTTCAAATACCTCTTTGGCCATTTTTGCTCACAACACCTAAACAAATAGAAAACTGGAAATTACGCCGTGAGGTTTTTGCCCACGAGCAAACAAAGGTTAAACCACGATCCCTCTTCGCCACATCACCGCCAACCATCCGTGTCGACTGTTTTGTTGTCGCCTTCGGAGCACGCCCCAAAGGAGCCTTGCTCACGACAGAGCTGCTGATGGGACTTGAACCCATGACCTCTTCCTTACCAAGGAAGTGCTCTACCACTGAGCTACAGCAGCTTGCGAGGGAGAGCGGGTGAAGGGAATCGAACCCTCGTATTCAGCTTGGAAGGCTGCTGCTCTACCATTGAGCTACACCCGCAAATCCGTCAAAAAACCGGACTAGTCCGAAACCGTGCGAGTTGAAAATGGAAGGTGTAGGATTCGAACCTACGTAGGCGTGAGCCATCGGATTTACAGTCCGACCCCTTTAGCCACTCGGGCAACCTTCCAAATCTAACGCACAACTTCTGTTCGAAAAAAAGAGCCGGCGAAGGGACTTGAACCCCCGACCAGCTGATTACAAATCAGCTGCTCTACCACTGAGCTACACCGGCAATTTATAGGAACCCCCCATCCAGACCCCGTTTCTGGGCCTTTCAAGAGAAGCAATAGTGTACAGATGGTCTAATTGACTGCAAGACGACTTTTGATTCCTTTGTAACTAGACAGCACAGCCTTCTTGGTTGTTCACCCCACTTTTCGGGATAATCATCCGCGTCAAGGGTGTGATAATCGTCTATTTGGTCACAAAAACCCTATGCTTTCTGGCATTTTTGAGAAAAAGGTTGGTTTTTATCCGCGGAATGGCCTGCTTCAAAAACGGGTAATGGCGCAAAGGATGGAAGCTGCCAAAATACCACCAGTTTAGAACTTCGACGATCGGACCGTGTTTTCAAGTCACTTCCATCCTTTGCACCGCTTCGAGCACCTCTGCGATTGCCGGCAATTCAGTCCGGAGAATCTCCGACCTGAAACGCCGGATTCGCGCAATCATGAACTCAACGCAACCGCACAGCTCCATCGCGTGAACCGGCTTCAACATGTAGTCCGCAGCCCCCATTGAAAAGGCAGACTTCAGTGCATTCTCCTCGGGATGAGCCGTTAGCACGATGACTTGTGTCAGCGGATTCAAATTCTTGAGCAGCTTGAGTATTTTGAAGCCATTTGCGCTCGGCATGTTCAAGTCGGTTACGCATAGTTCAAATTGACTCGAATGGGACAACCCTATCGCCATATCGGCATTATCCGTAGCGGTTATTGCTAAGTCGTCACCAAATTGCCGTCCCAGAATCTTGCTGACCAATTGGCAGATAGCATTGTCGTCATCGACGATGAGCGTTCGAATCGATGCGTTACGGTTATTCATGAATTGACTCCAGTGCGATGATTAAATGTTGGGTAGAACGAACCTGAGCCCCATTGGAAAGCAGGTTAGTAAACGGTGCTGTAAAGCAATCCATTGAATCCGACGAGCAACGGTTCAAACGGAAAGACCACAACAAGCTTCGTGTCCGAAGTTAGAATCTTGATAGGCTTGTTCGCTAACGGAACACTTACACTTTGGATGATGCGTTTCAACCTATCTTCGCCTCCCAACGCATTGCCATGCTCAAACTTGATCTGCACTTCATTGTTGATCGTCACTAGTTCCAATGACAATTTCCCACCGGAAACCGTTTGTCCCGTGCGAAAAACCAACTCAGCTAACGTCCCAATTACCGTGGTGGGCAAATACAAAAATGGCTTCTGATCTTGATCGCTCTTGATCTCCACACTCATGGTTTTTCCTCCACCCATCAATTCAGCGAGCGATTCGGTGACCAGCGATTGAAAATGTGCAGAGTCAAAAACGGTGGAGACATTCGGAAGGAATCTCGCAAAAAGTGCTGTCGAATCCGATGCTAAGTGAAAGCCGTTGGTATCGAGCCCAATGGTTGCCACGAGCCCAAAGAGCGAAAGCAACGGAGCAGAACTGACCGTGATGTGCCGAAAAAGGTCTTCTTGGATCGAATTCAAGAAGAGGAAACCTTGAATTTCTTCGCCGCGTCCAATTGCCAAGCAAAGGCCGCTTCTCAACCCTTGATCGGAAATCAAAGCAATCGAACGCTGCGCCGGCTTTCCGTTCAAAGCAAATGAGGCAAGGACTCGTTCGCAATCCGAAAAGACTCGGACCGTACCCGGCTTCATCTTGAACAGCGACCCCTCTGGATTGACAAAGCAGGAATACCCTTTCTTGAGTGAGTTGGGCGGGCAGCGATCGCTCAAGCTGGCGTCGACCACTACCAATTGATTGGCGTGCGCAACTCTACCCGCCAAACAAACACGATCGACTTGATTGAAGAATTTATGCCCCCGCAAAACATGCATAAGTCGACTAGCAGGATGATGACTGTGTGTACCGCTCGCAAGGTCTTCGGCCAGGGAAGCCAACTGCGATACAATCCAAGTCTCCTCTTCGATACACTGATCGAGCGAATCGAGTCTCGAACTGCGATATACTTCAAGGTCCCGGTGCTCAACGTCCTCGATCTCTCCTGATGGCGATGTTGTCAACTCGGCCGCCGACGATTCCATTTCGCCGAGCAGAACTGCGTTCAATTCTTCGTCACGCAGTTGGAACTCGACTTGCAGGTCTCGCAGGAGTGTTTGCAAGCTGGATGCTGTCTCAATGCGGGGATTTGCCAACATTTTCCCAAGAGAAAAAACAGCTCGCATTAAGGCGGCCTTCTGACCGACCGAAAGCTTGCTGGAAGAAGCAGCATCATGGTTCACCGCGGCATGCACGCCACGGCACAAGCGAACTACCTTGGTGAACCCGAGAAAAGCTCCTTCTGCCGAAATTTTTTGGATGTGGGACGACCAATTGGACTTTACGGCTTCGAGGTTATTCGTGTTGGGCCAATCGATGCCGGCAAGCCAGCTTTGAGTTGCCGCTTCCAGTTTCGAAGAGTGATGGCGTCGAAGTGTTGCAGGCTCCACTTGGATTGTGCTTTGTCTAGCTGTAGTCATTGTCATTCCTTTTGCTTCAATGGCATGTGATATTCTTAGTCGACCAAGACCAAATTGCGTGATTCCGGTGGTTGATGATTCTTAGTTGCTGATCTCGTCATCGTCCTCGTCTCCACCTGCCTTGTTGTGTTTGCCATCGCAAAAAGGCTTATTCAATGATTGACCGCAGCCGCACAAGACGTGAGACTTCTTCTTCTTGTCTGGGCAAAGCGGGCGGCCATATTTATCCACGATGTTCACGTCCCCCTCGATGATGATCGGCCCCTTCGGGTTGCAGCATATTTTGGTTGGGCAGGTTTCGCAGGGATTCGCCATGATTCAAGTTCTCCAATCCATTTCTCTCGTAAAGATTACTCACTGAACAAAACTGAAAAGTCCGTGTAAAGGCGAGCTTCAAGCTGCATCATCCCAACCCGAAGCGTAAGCGAGGGGCAATTTCGCAGGTCCCTCACTCACGTTTCGGGTTATGACTGGTTTTTTTACGATGCCGCTCGTCTAAGTACACCTAAAAAAGCGGCCTAAGGATATGTGACGACCAACCAAGTCCTTGGTATTCTCGGTAGCCTTTGCTCCTCGAAGACCCCATGATGTAAACATGGTCCCCCAATCGCAAAACTCCAGATGCCGATTGCCCTGCTGCCAATTCGCGATGCTCAGACGGTAGTTCTGGCGTGCTTCCCAATGGAACAATCTGCGCATCTGACGTCTCGATGACCTCAAAATCTTTGCTCGCATAAAAAGCAATGCATCCTTGAATGCGTTTGCCATTGCGATCCTTTGGCAAGCAGGTCTTCAAGATCTTGCCCGACTCGGTAACCCAGTCGAACAGGCTACCTAGGACTCCCACCATATCACCGTTTCGCGAACCATTCATGCGAACAGCAGAGGAGTAGATCAAAGAGCTGCGGGTTGTCCGCTCGAGCTCTGTCGCTCCGACATCTTGGACTGCATATTCCCCAAAGTTTTTGCTTCTCATGGCTTTATTGAACCACACATGGTCAGCGACCCTCGCCTCTTTCATGTCTGGAATCAACTCGGGATTGGACGCAGCAATGATGCGTCCCATTCGGTTGGCCAATACCAAATTGCGATACATGGCATAGCTGCCGTTAATGTCCCGCAGCCGACGACTGGCTGCTTGAACGTTTTCCTCAGAAGGATCAGCCAACGCGTTCCAAAGAAATTTGTCCGTCGCCCACCATCGAATGGCAGCCGATCGTTCGAACAAATTGCGGTCGATCAAGTCGATGGCTTGCTTGGAAAAAGTCTCCAAGGTCTGCAGATTCAATCGCAATTCACCAAAGGCCATTTCGCGAAGAAGCTCTTCCATCTTGCTGGTCGCAAAATCACCCGTTTCGGTAATTTGTTCGAACACGGGCCCGAGAGCAACCCCTCGCTTCCCAAGCTTGGACGCAAAGACGATACCGTTGAGCGAAATAAGCTTGATCGATTGCTTGTCGTCCTGAACTTTGACGTACGTGTCTTTGTTGATATCAGGGATCAGACGTGATCGCATCAATTCGTCTGGGCTGATGCCGTTGACTTGACAATTTGCTTCGCTGGCAAAAATCTCATTGCTCGGCACGACCAAGTGAGAACTCCATCCTAAGCCTGCGAAGTCGAGATAGCCATCCGACATTGCAGAGAAAATGGCTGAGTCGTTTCCTTCGACACTGGCATAACTGCTGATCGTCCCGCCCCCTTTGAGCTTGCGGTGACCTCGAGGCAAGTGCGCTTGTTCACCAACATCGATAATGTCTGGGTCGCTTGAGCCTACAATCTTGCCGTTCATATCGGTGAAAAAAGAGTACCATCCATCCCTGGTGTCGCCGTCGTCCATTCGAGGCATGTAATCCTGAAGAATGATCTTTGCTTCCTCCGCTAGATCAAAGAAAGCTCCCATCGATCCGATCTTTTGATCGCTTTTCGCAGCTCCTGCGATCGAAGTGCTGAAGACTAAACTATTACCGGAATCCACGATGGAGTGGCTGGTCTTTTCGATCGCATAATCGTTTGCATCACCGGAATCGTGCGAACGCTGGAACCACAGTTCGTTAGCAACCGATTTCCCCAATACCTTGTTGCGACGCTGTGGGTTTGCGTTGGCAACGATGATTCCGTCAGCCGTAGTAATGACCAGATCGCGGTAGAGCGTATAGGAGTTTCCAATATCCTCCAATCGACTACAGGATGCGCTTACGTGGGTATGAACCTCCTCCAAGCTCTTCATCACTTTTTGAAGCATCGCAAGCGTTGCTTCTTGACTTTTCCCTTTGCCAAGTTGCTCAGCCAGCAAGTCAACCTTGGTTTTGAATTGTTGATAGACTTCTGGATTGAACATCAGTTCCAGTTTCCGAGGGCCGAAGCTTCGCACATCATCCACGAACTGGCTGATGTCGCGCATCGTCCAATTCGTCTCCAACGTGGGAACCTCAAATGCAGCCTTCGCCGCGTCGAGATACTCGCCCATCTCATATAGATATTTTTCCAACTGACGGCTGATCTTGTGAATGCGTTCGAGCGCTTCCACGAATGCGGTTTCCACCGCCCACGACCTGACGTCGCAAGTTCGCTCCAATAACGTTCGATCGATCAAGTTGATCTTGATGTAGGCCGTTGTGCAATAAATAGAACGGCAGAAATCTTCCTTAGCAGCGTAGAACTGGTCAAAGAGGTTCTTGGTTCCATCGTGCAGTTCCGCAGCGAACGTCTCGACGCGTTCCATCAACTCGGTGATTTGCTCCTGCTCCGTAGCCGTCTCGCTAATGGCTGCTGCCGTGCATTTCCCTTGGTTGCAAATCGGGGAAACGCCGATGAGTTCATTGATGATTTTCTCATAAAACTCTCTGTGATCATTGGTGATCAACGCATTAAAAATGCTGAATTTGTGGTCGGCTTTGGCTTGGGTGCTTGGTTCGGCTATCATCGCAGTTCCTCGGTCTTTCCGTGGAGGATGGTATCGATCAATTTCTGGATCGATACCATCGTGAAATACGCTTCGTCTAATTGAATAACCCCATCCACAAAGGGTTGATTTACATGAGGTGGGGCGGGATGGATCTCGTCGGCGGCTAACTGGAAAATTTGAGAAACGGAATCGACGCTCAAGACAACAGGCTCGTCAAATGCGTAGAGCCCTAACTCGCGTGCCTCGTCGACCAACCCCTGACTCGTTTCGAGCAGAATCATTTCCCCGAGATCTCCTGGATCGCGAGGCGGGACCTCAAAACAGGTTCGCATGTTGATGACGACCGCCGTGCGTCCTCGAATGTTGACGAGTCCATCGAGACAGCGATTCGAACCCGGCACCTTGGTTATCGGCAAAGGTCGGAAATACTCTTCGACCACCAGCGATGGTACCGCGAACGCTTCGTTTTGGATCAGGAACGTGGAAATCTGCATGGTCTCTTTCTATCGCTTTCCCGATGTGCGTCGAATTTGCAAACATTCAGCGACCGTGGCTCGAACCTGGTTCTTGTCGATCTTCACCACATAGCGATCAAAGCCCAAACTTAGCCCCTTCTCGCGGAAGTGATCGTCCGAAAGCGTAGTCAACGCAACCAATGGTATCGCGTCAAACCGTCGATCTTCTCGAATTTTGGACGCAAGCTGAAAGCCATCGAGTCTTGGCATATTGATATCGGAAATGACCAAGTTGTATCGTTTCGGTTCTGCTTGAAGCTTTTCCCACGCTTCGACGCCATCATTCACAATTTCGATGGTCCACTCGTCTCTTTGCATGTACTGCTTGATCAGCTTTCGGAAGAATAAGCTATCTTCTGCAACCAGAATCTTCGCCATCCCAGTTTGCACTTCTTGCATTTTCAACTTGTCCGGCGCGTGCTGTTCAAACACGCTAAAGACGTCCAGCAGCATGACCAATCGATCGTTATGCATGAATGTGCCCACGATACCATTCTGGTCATCGAGCCTCGATTCGAAGCTGTCGTCTACATCGATAATGGTGACGTCCGGTCCGGTTAATATCCCCAGAGGGAAAGAGACGGCCGCCGGTCGAATCAAGCAGCAGTCTTTGCGAGCCACATTGAACTTACTGATTGGCAAAAACGTGTCCAGTCGCATGACGGAAATCGTCTCATTCTTGATCTGGCAATACTCTTTCGTGCCGACCGTCCTGATAGAGTCCAATGAAATGCGCTCGATGATGGCTACCAACTCAAGCGGGATAGCGAAGTACTCATTGTCCGAAAAACTGAAAACAACCATCTTTTGTTTTGGTCGGTTTTTCTTCTGGGATACGTCAGGGCTTTCTACAATCGCTCGCTTGCTATTGACTTGCTTTTGATCCAAGAAGCGAAGTGATAGTTTGCTGACAAGACCGTTGATGTCGAGAATCAAAGAAACGCGACCTGTGCCCAGCACGGTATGCCCCGAAAAAATACCGCAGTTTTGAAGCAGCTTCGGCGTTCCACGTACGATGATCTCTTGGATTCCGAGCACGTTGTCCACGATGGCACCAAACTGGTGTTTTCGATATTGCAGGATCACCAAGCAAGCATGCTCTTTTCGGTTCGCCTGCTGTTCCATTCCAAGAGCTTGTCGTAAGTCGACGAGCGCCACGAGTTGATCGCGAAGCTGATAAACGTTTTCGCCGTCTACTTGGACAATGTTCGTCATCGCTTTGGCGTCGTAGCGAATGATTTCGCTAACCGCTGTCTCAGGAATAGCAAACCGCTCGTCTTGGATATCCACCACCAAGGCTTTGGTGAGCGATGAAGAGACGAGCGCCTTGGCCAACGGTAGGATTGCGGAAAATGTCGTGCCCGATCCTACCTTGGTGACCACATCGATCGAACCGCCGACGGCTTCGATGTTGTTTCGTACAACATCCATCCCAACCCCGCGACCAGAAACATCTGTCGCCTCATCCTTGGTCGAGAAGCCCGCATGGAAAATCAGCATCACCTTCTGATGTTCGGTCAACTGATTGGCGTATGCTTGGGTAATGACCCCTTTGCTGACAGCTTTTGAACAAACTCTTTCTGCGCAAATGCCGCGTCCATCGTCTTCGACGGCCAAAATGATCTCACCGCTATGAATGTAAGACCGCAGGAAGATGTTGCCTTGCCTGTTTTTCCCGGCCGCTTCTCGCTCGGCCGGAGTCTCCAATGCGTGATCCAGCGAATTTCGGATTAGGTGCGTGAGGGGATCAGCAAAGCTTTCAAGGATGGTGCGGTCTAGTTCAAGCTCCCCACCCTCGATATGCAAAGCCACTTCTTTGTTGAGCTGACGCGAAAGGTCGCGAACGATGCGGCGATAGCGTTCGAAAAGGGAGCCCGTGGTTTGCATCCGAGTTTCGATGACCGTTTCGTGAACTCCGGAGATCGATTGTGACAAGGTGCGAAACGCAGTGCTGCCGCGAAAGTCGAACTCGTTCATCAACTGATTGCGTGCCATGACCATGGTGCCGGTCCACTCAAGCAACTTGTGCAAGATATGGACAGGTACCCGCATGGACTGCTCTGCCGCGGCTTTGGCCGCATCCTTGGGATCCTTGGGCACTAACGCCTTTTCTTGATTTTGCTTGTCCGTCGCAGGAGGCGACGGAATCGACGCTAACTCTGCTGCATTTTTTTTGGTTGCTTCAATCGGTTGCGGTTTCTTCTCGGCCAATGACTCAGAGCTCGTTGCATGCGGACTGGACGAGCCGCCGTCCCCTGGACGTAACTCTTTCGTATCGACCTGAGTTACCGTCTCCGCTTTTAGATTAAAGTGATCGCAAAGCATCTCCTTCGAAAGAACCGTCTCCAAAAACACGGTACAGTTGCCTTTGGGAGTTTTATCAATTTGGTCCTTCGGTATTGAAGTGAAGAGGATTTTCCCAATA
>CANHVO010000012.1 GCA_947463915.1 Planctomycetaceae bacterium | reverse complement strand
TGCTGTCGACTAGCGGCTTTGCTCGATATTCCACTTGGCCAAGCTGCCCAGAACGTGGTTCCGGTGGCGGTAACGTCTGCGGAATCCGTCCAGCGATTGCGAGAGTGGGCTGTCGGTCGATGCTTAGACGCTGAAGTCGGCGGTATCTACAGTACCAAGGCGACAGGTAAAGCAGCGAATGGTGCCCCCATCCGTCGCCAAATCGGTCGCGGCCCGTCAGCCAACTAGGAGGTGCACTGTGCTATCTCCGCAAGATCTCAACTTACTGCGAGAAGCGTTGGCATATTGGACGCGGCATGCAGTAGGCCTAGAGCTCTCCGTTACTGCAGGCCCTGCAATCTTTGAGCCACAGGTCGAGTTTACAAAACAAGACATCGTGGCATTGATCGAAAAGCTGGCACCTGATAACGTCCGCTACATCGTGGTCGATTGCGACACCAACCATGCGATCAACACTCGATTGTTTCGCAAGGTGCCTAAGCTCCAACCTGCTACTGGGCGCTGGCAAGTTCGAACGGTTGTTGGCTGAGTCAGCCTTTCGCTTTTCGTTTCAACTCTTCTCGTATCACCCATTTTCTAAGGGCTGATCATGTTTATTGCATTCCTACTGTGTAGCTCGCTCGTTGCGGCTGCATCTCTGGCTTTGGCTTTTCACCGTCAACGCCGATTCGAACAATTACTCACTTTCACACTACGACTCGTAAGGAGACAAAACAATGGTTCAAATTATTCGCGTATTGTTAGTCGCATGGCCGACCATCAAGGCGCTGCTCAAGCGATGGGGCGTATTGCTGCTCATCCTGGCGCCCATTATCACAGGTTGCGAAGAAAGCGCAGCCGCTCGTCGCGAACGCGAGCACGTCAACGCGATGCAGCGGCAGGTAACAGAAGCGTCAAGAGAATTCATCACCGCAGACGCAGAAGCCCGAAGAGGCTGGGTGGAGGCTCAGCAAGCCTTTGAGCAGACTCGTAAATCGATCGTCCAACAACAGACTGACATCCAATCAGGACTAGACCGACTGGAAACAGAACGGAAGTCCATCGCTGCCCAAAGGGTGTTAGATATCTTGCTATCGGATTCGATCGAAGCCGTTGGCATTATCTTGGCTGTTCTTGTTCCGCTTTTGTTACTGGGATGGATCATACATCGACAATGGCAAACGGACTCGGTGCCAGAAATCGACACGATGATCATCGCGACTGCCAATGAAGCAAACCTTCCGCCGGAGGAGGTCTCGACGGACGGGATTTGGGAAAACCTGAAGCCTGTCTCGATCTCAAAAGGCCGGTATTTGCCGGAAGTGCTGGCTGACGACGCGTGGTCGCACGACGCGTAATAGTTCATAAGTTTCTAACCATTCCGAAAAACGGCGGCCAATGTTGTCCGCCGTTTTTCGTTTACCCAACCACCTACAACCCAGGAAACCAAATATGTCCACCATTTTAGAACCGCCAACCCAAGAACGAGAGGCTCTGCAGCGGAGCACCGTTGGTGAGCAGTTGCAGTCGGCAACTACTGCAATCCGTCTTCATGTGCGATGGCCGGGGGTTCGCAAGACGCTCAGCCAGGGCCAACGTCAGCTTGCTGCCGGCGCGTTTAGCGCTGATGCCAAAGTACTCTCTGCCGGCAAGAAGCTATTCGATACGACCCACCCCGTTTTTCGAACAGTGTCAGCAGTGAAATCAAAGGCAGTAGCCTGCTGGCGTGACCAAACCCTGCCATATGTTGAACCAGGTATTCGGCTGGTAAGGCGTAACACAGTGGAAACGCTGGAAACGCAGTTGCGAGAAGCTCAGGTCGAGCTTCGTGACACGGTAAGGAACCTGGATCGCTGCTGGGGCGAACTCGTTGATCAAGCTCGCAAACGCTTGGGCGACCTGTTCGATGTCACGGACTATTTGCCAAGCATTGCTGATGAGTTTGAGATCAGCTGGGACTATCCTGCCACTACGCCTCCAGATTACTTGCGATCGGTGGCACCCGAGATCTACGAATCGGAATGCAACCGGGTACGTGAGCGTTTCACGGAAGCGGTCAAAATCGCCGAGACGGCGTTTGCGGAAGAGCTTGGAAGTCTTGTTTCCCACTTGGCTGAACGGCTTAGCGGGGAATCGGATGGCAAGCCCAAAGTGTTTCGCGACACGGCGGTCACTAATCTAAACGAGTTCCTCGAACGGTTTCGCAGGCTCAGTATCGGTACGGATGAATCGTTGGAGCAACTAGTCGACCAGGCACGAAGCCTTGTCGCTGGTGTCGTTCCAGAGGATCTACGTCAACGAGAATCCCTACGACAGCAGATTTCCAACGGGCTGACAAGGATCGAGGCCAGTCTTGACGGCTACATGACCGACCGGCCACGGCGGAACATTATCAGGAGGCCTGCATCTTGAGCCGAGTGTGTGAAACGGCTGAGCTGATCATCGGGCTTGGCGGAGAGGTACGCATGATCTACTCGGAACTCGTAGAGCCACATGCGTTGGGTGAACCAACTATTGAACGTGGTTCTCATGTCGAACCAGACCAGAACGGATTCTGGTGGGCGGACTTGTCCCCTTGCAATGGCCCCAGACTTGGCCCGTACACCATTCGATCAAAGGCTGTCGAGGCCGAGATTGCATGGCTGAAGGAATTCTGGCTTGAGCCCGCCATCATTTAAGCCGGTCGATCCAAAGATCGCTACATCGCTAACTAGCCCAGATAAACACCTGGGCTTTTTCGTTTTCGCATTGGTTGATTGCCATGTGAACACAAGTTCATCAGGTTCTTAAATCCAACTAAGTAAGAGGTATTCCATGTCCATTTCTGAATTTGACAAAGAAGTTTCAGCAGCTATGGGTGATACGGTCGGCACGGTGCGTCGTTGCGGCTTTTCGATGTTAAATCGAGTGCAGTTCGAACTTGAGCCCGATGATTTGCGTCCGCCCCAGGTTATCGACTGGGACAGTGCCGAGCCGTATCTCTTGGCCCGCTTCATCGACGAGCTGACAGACTAGCCGGCATTGCCGGAATTACGACAAGTCTCGCGGGCTGTGACACGCTATCGCCGCCCGATGGCTTGTTGCACAGAGGTGTACTCTTTTCCTCCAATACTCCAACAAAACGAATGAAACGATAAATGCTTGTGCGAACCAAAATAGATGGCCCCGTTAACAGTGTTGAAAAGGTGGCAAGCGTTTTGCAAATCTGGCTTCGTCGCCGATGCAAAACAGACCGAGACAAGGAGCACTTCTGGTCCATCGGACTGGATACCAAGCTGGTCGTGAAATACGTCGAGGTGGTCACGATTGGCACGCTTGACGCGAGCCTTGTGCATCCACGCGAGGTCTTTCGCTTCGCGATCATGCAAGGGGCTGCATCGCTTATCATCGGCCACAACCATCCCTCGGGCGATATACAGCCAAGTATCCAGGATAGGGCTGTAACACGGTCTCTTGCCAACGCGGGCAAAGTCTTGGGTGTTCCTCTACATGACCATCTCATAATCGGGATGAACGGCAAACGGTTCAGCTTTGCAGAGTCACTGCCAGACGATTTACGGGCTTCTTCGTAAGATCGTCGTACTACGGAGCCAAGCTTCGGGCTCAACGAATTACCGAGCGAGGCCAACCATGCCCGCTCGTCCCATCCAATACCTTTCAACAAACGAAATCAAAAATCATGTTTATCCCCAAAACAGCAATCCAGGCGTTTCGCAAGTTTACGAATGCCTTTTTAGACAGACCGATTCGGAAGCTCGCCTCCAACATCGGGATTCACGCCAACGCCAACGGCTGTACCCTTCAAGTTTCCGACGCAGCGAAGTCCGTAGGCTACTCGGTTGCCTGTAAAAATGGCGACGAACGGTTGGCCGAGTCGGTAAGCATTTCATGCGATTTTTTTGAAGAGCTAGCCCAGTCAACGGGCGACATCGAATTCGGTCGGGTTGAATCGACCGAGAATGGAAGCCGCTTCATCGTTCGCTGGCAAACCGGCCTGGCTATTCGGCACGCGGAATTGGACTCGCGAGAGCCTCCAGTTTTATTGGGCGCCAGCATACCTTTGACTAATGTCGACGATCGGTTCCTGCCCTGTTTGGCCAACGCCGTTGAGGTGGCAGATGAGGTTTCGAAACGATATGCGCTAGGTTGTATCCTGTTAGACGGTCGCGATGGAACCATGGCAGCCACGAATGGTAGTCACTTGGTGGTCTTCGACGGATTTGATTTCCCGTGGAAATCGGAAGCGATTCTTTTCAGAAAAAGTCGTCTGTTTGCACTTAAGGATTTCACAAAGCTCAACACGGTTTCGTGTGGAGTCCAAGATAAAACAATCGTAATCGCGTCCGGACCTTGGCGATTCACGATGCCTGTCGAAGCGGAAGCACGGTTCCCGAGTGTTGCTCAAGTTATGCCTGACAGGCAGAGATCAACTAACCGAGTTCAGCTCGATCCTGGCGATCGCGATGCATTAAGCAGTTGCTTATCGCAATTGCCGGGCAACTCGGATGAACTTCAGCCGGTGATCCTAGACCTAAACGGCCACGTTGCGGTGGTTGGTAAATCCAATCAGGGCACAACATGCACCGTCTGCCTGGAGCTAGATCGCTCGTTGCATCTCGGCCCAGACCTGCGTACAGGCACACCGCGACATAACCTCGCGTACATGGCCAAGATCGGCACTGACAGCTTATTCCTCTATGGCAAGGAGAAGCCGATCCTAGCCTGTGGTCCCAGAAGCCAATACGTCTGGATGCCGCTTCTCAACCAAGATCTTTCGGTCGATCTGGCCCAAACGCAGTGTGTCCGTACCAGTACAGTAGCGTCCTCAAAAAGTCGCAGGGCAAGCTGATAACCCAACCAAGTAGAAGAAAGGAACCATGAAGATCCAACGATCAGTGATTGGTCGATTTCTCCAGCTTGCGTGCAAGATGTGGGGATCGAGCTACGAAGGCGATTCACGAGTAGTTGTCTTCACCTGTACCGAAAGAAGCTGTTCGATCGAGATGGCACGGGATGGATTACTACTGACCTACCTTTGCAATCGGGTTGACTCCGAAACCAACGAGCAAGTCATTGCCGTTCCGTTTGAGCTTTTGCAGGATTGCTCAAAAGGGAGAGGCACTGTTGAGTTGTGCGAGGTTGTCGAAAACGGCGACAGCCATGTTGCCGCCAATTGGAGCGATGGGATAGCACCGTGTGAGAGTAGTTACCCGGTTCAGGACCTGCCAGAGTATCACTTGCTTCGAGACTTAGCGTGGCACACTATCGACGAGCGGTTGGTAGAGCAGTAAGTGTAGCCTCGTCACGGACCGAGCTTCAAGCGGGGGGCGTTCGCTGTTTCGTTTCCATTTGGCAGCGTTGCAAAAGATCATTCGCTGGCGAAAGCCATTGGCTGATCTTTTTTAGCTATCGGGAAAAGTCTCTTGGTTTCATTCGTTTGGCCGGGGCGATTGCTGAACCGCTAAATCCAGGCCATTTTCGAGTCATATTAAGTGGAAGCAACTTACGGTTCCCCGAACAAGCCGGCAGCTTGGCGTGAGCCTTAGATAGGTAGGTGCGCTGTGAGTGACGAGACGGATGTTGTGGAGAGGGTAATGACGATCTTTGGATATGTTGTGGGGTTCATAGTGATTGTCGCAGGCATATCGATTTACTTCGGTTTCAACTGGCTATTCGTCGCGTTTGCCCTGCTGTTTGTGTTCATTTGCGGGCAATACGTGGTAGACACGATCGCGAAGGCGATAACAGACGCGGCAAAGATATTGCGAGGTGACAAAGGGTCGGAAGACTAATTCAGCCACGGCAAGTTAGCAGGGCATCCAGGCCCTGCTAGCTTTTCTTTAGCTGTTCGGCAGTAAAGAGAATCCCCGGCAGTCGCAAATATAGCTAATGCGGGCTTAAGAGAGAGCGACCGGGAAGGGGGAAGGACGCCGGATTTAGCTTGGCAAACCATCGAACAGCGGATGGTACGGATGCTGAAAAGCACTGAGACGGAAATCGACGGGGAAAGAAGGCGACCAACGGCGTTGTAAATCGCTGCCAAATCGAGCTAACTGCAAAGGTTCCTCCTAAAGAGTGCTTGTGGCGCTAGCCCACAGGGTAGTCGTTTTTTTGCTATTAGCCGTTTGATCAGGAAACTATAGACGCCTTAGACACGAGAAGCGTATTGAGCACCGTCGGAGACGACATTATGTTGGCAGGTCGTCAATCGAGTTTTGAAAATTCAACAAGGGTCGACACTGACAACGAGCTTGAATCAATTCTAGGCAATCGTGTGGCAATCCGAGCTCCGCTTATTGTCTTTGCCCCAACGGCATGATCATTTATGCATCGTTGTATCGGATGGTGGTTGGTGAATCGTTTTCGGGCCCTCTCGCTCTCACGCTTGCCGCTAGAAATCCGGCTAGGTTGCGAAGAGTCGTGTGCTATACGCCGCGTTTTTGCGGTTCCAACTTTCGGTTCTAGAAAAAAGGGGGTGGGATGGTCCGCTCATGGATGTTCCGCTTCCAGACAAAATGGTTGGTTGCAATGGCGCTCCTTGGAAGGCATACATGGGGGCTTCTCGGCCGACTGTTGCGTGAATCGATTCGATCGTTTTTGCCCAAGACATTTGTTGTAAGGGCTAAATCCGTAGCAGTGGCAGATGTGACATCCGATCTCAAAACAGCCCTATATCCGTTCTGTATATTCAAGCTGCAGGCGACTTGATTATTGGTAAAAGTTGCCTAAATTTGATCCGATCGATTCGCCCCGACAGCTACCCTTTTCTTTTCATTCCCGCACCCAATGTCAATCGCCTAAATCCAAATACCACCGCCAAAAAAGAAGATGTCATCATGACGGCTAAAAATCTAGAATTACATTCAATTTTGGATGACGCATTGCTCCAAAGAAACTATGAAAGTCTACTCGGCCTAAAACATACGCCAATCGAACCGAGTACTATTGCTGAAATACTCAGGCAATGGCTCAAAAAGGGCAGTAACGATTGCCCCATTGAAGCGAACTTATGCTGCTTGGCGACACTTTACGGTGCAATACAGGGCGGGTGGCTAAAGTTTCAGAATTTTGATGAGCTGTTGTACGAAACCGTCGAATTTATGGGATTTCAGGCATCGGAATATCCATTTGCAAAAGCTAACGACGAGGTGCGTTACATGACTCAGTTACTTTTAAAGTTAATCTATTCCGAGCAACTTTCGGCGATGCCTCGTGAAGATTCTCAAGATCAAGTTGCAAAAACATCGGCTAGAATTAGAGTTCTCTTCGAAGAGAACTCTCCTAGTCCCGGCGGATTTTACAGTAAAAGACAACTTGCTTTAGACAATTGAGACGGCGACGGTTCGAAATAGCAACTGTAGCAAACGACCAAGCTCGATTAAAGTACCTTTGGAGCTATACTAAAAAACTGCTTGTATTCCCGCCGACGCGAGTAGTTAGGACCGCCGCTCGGTGTTCTTGATCTCCTGCTCGACGTCCTTTTTCATCGTCAGTCAAAAATTTCCAGTACTCACCGTTGCGTTGAATGTAGATTTGGTTCTCAAGCAGTCTGAGCGACTCTTCAACGTCCTTGCGCAGTTGGGTTAAGCGTTGATCCAATCGACTGCTCATCAGGACGCGAAGATTGGAAACCGATGTTTTTAATTCCTTCACGTGCTTTACAAGCAACAGTGCCTTGAGCAGGCGTACGGCAAGTTCGTTGTCGAGATTGCGTTCTGCGGCACGAACAGACAGAGGGTGGCTCTCGAGTGTCGAGCTGATGCCTTTGGTTAGCAGATCGAACGTCGCGAGTTCGCCGAAGGTACTTTTCTGCGATTTGGATCGCAACTTCTTGAACGACTCCCAGCATCGATCGCTCGCCAACACTTCTGTGCGTCGCTTCGAAGAATGACCGTAACGACGTAACGACGTTCTGACGATTTGCCCGAAACCGGGGCAAAACCTCGCACGACGAACCGATCGCTGAGCAGGATAAAAACAACCGACCTCATTCGAATCAAAAATAGGGAAATGATTTCTTCTTGGCTTAGACGGATCACATTCCTGCCTGAAGCCGATTCGTATTTTCTCGCCCCTTACGGTGATGATTATCTCACTCCGCTCGATGATCTCATCGTAATCAACTGGATTAACTCCAGCAGCGGTGGCGGTGATGGTGATGGTGAATACGCAATAGACTCCGCAATGGTAGATTTCTTTTGGCTTGACGAAACTTTTGCTCGGCTAAAAAGGAGGTGACAGTTTCTCCCCCTTCTCGTTTCGGATTGGATCCCTGTAGACCGCATACCGATGCAGTTCTTAGGAAGCCGATCCTCAAACTCGCCAAGGACTACAATAGATGGCCGAGTGTTGTTGCGAATGAATACGATTTTGGGAGAATGAGAACATGGAACAACGCTCAGTGTATTTTTCACTGAAACGGCAGTTCGACGGATTGAAATAAGGTAGAAAGCATGGAGAATTTTAAATTGCTCGTACGGCGCATGAGATGCGGTGACGCTCGCGCCGCTGAAGAATTGGTCCGTCTGTACGAAGCCGATCTGCGAATCATTGCGCGTGCAAGATTATTCGATCCGAGGTTGCGACAATTTGTCGACTCGATGGATATATGCCAGTCGATCTTCGGGAATTTTTTTGCTCGCGCTTACGCAGGTCAATTCGATATAGATTCGCCTGAACAGCTCAAGAAGCTGCTCTCGAAAATGGTGCGAAACAAAATTACTGACTACGCGCGACGTTCACAGGCCCAAAGCCGACAGGCTCATCGTCAAGTTAGTCAGGACATAGGTGACCTTGATGGTGCCCTCATGGTTGATTCAAAGCCTTCCATAGCTAGTTTATTGGCTGCTAAGGATTTCGTAGACGAGGTCCGTAAGCGTATGACAGATGATGAATGCGAAATACTCGAGCGCAGGTTGTTGGATAGGAATTGGGAAGAAATCGGCAACTCTCTGAACGCCAATGCCGACGCCATTCGCAAGAAGTTTGCTCGGGCAATCGATCGTATTGTTATAGAGTTGGGAATTGACAACGAGTAGCACTACGATCGTCTTCTTCTCATTGATCGCCCCCTGATTTCCGATGAAAGTCATCCTATGGATAAGTCTGAACACATTTTAACCCCACATCAGCAGGTACTAGGCGAGCGATTGGTCGACCAAGTTCGTGAGATGCAAGTCTCCCAGTGGGGGAAAGGACTCTGGACCCCAGTGGAACAGCTTTGCTCCAATCATTTTGCTGCCCTGAGTCTAAGCGAAGATGATTTTCTGGAGCTTATAGTGGCTGAGTATGATCTTAGGAAGCGGTTGGGGGACCGTCCTGTAGTCGCGGGGTACATCGAGCGTTTTCCAAAGTTTAAGGATCGTCTGCCCTCATTGTTGGCGCTTGCCGATCAATTGGAGACTAATTTTGAACCAAAACAATCGCCATCAGTCGTCGCTGTACGGCCCGACGATCTTTCGGAACAATCATCACAAGAGAGCTTAAATCAGGAACTCTACGAAACGAAAGCAAGCGAACAAACGTCGACGCGCCCGGCGAGCCGCTTTGGATCGAAAGTGGCAATGGTACCAGAGTGCGGGATGAAGGTTGGCAAATATCGATTGGTGGAAAAGTTGGGACAGGGCGGGATGGGCACAGTATTTCGGGCTTCCCATTCCCTTATCGATCACCATGTGGCCCTCAAATTGATGTTGCCTGACCTCGTCGGACATCCAAACCTTCAAAAGCGGTTCCTAAAGGAAGCTCAAGTCTGTGTTGGGCTTCATCATCCCAACCTCGTTCGAACGTTTGACATCGATGAACATGACGATTGCTTGTACATGACGATGGAGCTTTTGAAGGGTTGTCATCTTGGCGAACGAGTGAACCAAAGCGGCCCGATGAACTCGCTTGAAACAGCCAACATCGTTCGCCAGGTCGCAGAAGGACTTGCGTACGCTCACTCCCGAGGGATTATTCACCGCGACGTTAAGCCTCAAAATCTAATGCTGACCGATGATGATCAAGTCAAAGTGCTGGATCTAGGGCTAGCTAAATTGTTGGGGAATTTCGACGGTGAAGCATCTTCAGGTAATTCTGACGGCGCAGCAAACGACTGGCGCAAGAAGCTGGAAAAACCTAGCGACGATCTGGTCACTCATGATGGTCGTTTGACCTACGTGGGGTCAATCCTGGGTACTATAGGATACATGTCGCGCGAGCAAGCAATCAATCCAGGCGTTGCAGATGTTCGCAATGATGTTTTTTCGTTGGGATGCACGGCTTACTTCTTACTTACAAGTCGGTCAATTCATGGTAGTCGATCGGCAAGCGAAATTCTTGGCCGATTGATCTCAGATGCGGAATGGTCAGATTTTCCGCTCGAGGGCATTTGCGAACAATGGAGAAAGTTGCTTGGCAAGATGCTCGCCCGGAAGGCCAAGGATCGATTGGAATCCATGCAGCATGTTATGGATGCTATCGATGCTGCCTTCGAACTTGGCCGTTCTTGGAAGCCCGATCCCGACGATTTATCGCAGCTCAAACGGAAACTTCTTGAACTCCAGGTAGTCTCCGAAGACCAATGGGATTTTGCGGAAGACCGTAAAGATGCGTCGAGAGACTCGTTCACTACTCTCAGCCTTGGCCGGAACCGCGAAAGCAGTCGCGAGCCAACGCCTGCGCTGCAGTTCTTGTTCGGATTGACGGAAACTTTCTATCCTCCAACTAGCGAGTTTATCTTAACTCAATATCAGGTGCAACTGATTCTGGCCGGAAAGGCTCGAACGCTTCGACAGGGAAAGCACCTCATTTGCGATTCGATGAATCGTGGTTGGAAAGGCGAAGTGTTTCTCGCTCGCGACACAGAATTCAATCGCCAAGAAACACTAAGAATGTTGCCTATTGAGCAGTTGCGAGGACTGGCATCTGAGACAGACTTTGAATCTGCAGTTAAGCAAATCGGTGCATCCTTAGAGCGGCTGGAGCATCCCAATTTAGCAAAGACTTATCGCTTCGAGCAACGAGGCAATTGGTTGTTGATCGCAAGCGAGTATTTGCGGGGAGACTCTTTGAGAAAAGCCGTTCAAAACTCCCATCCGAATAATACTTGGATGAACCCTTTTATGCCAACAACCGCAATCGAGCTTGCCTGCGGAGTGCAATACCTTCATGAGCAGGGATGTCTCCATTTGGATTTAAGTCCTGATCGATGGATAAAGCGACAGAGCGGTCAATGGTGTCTTCTAGACGCGGGCTGGGCCAATCTGTTGATGAGTAAGCAGTGGAAAGATATGCCGGGATCGGCCGGCCTGCCACCCGTGTTGTCTCCTGAGCTAATGCAAGACCTACAAAACGTTGGCACCCTTTCAGACATTTTTGCGTTGGGACAAGTTTTTCGATTCTTAATGACTGGTGATTTTCCATTTCAGTCGCTGAAGTTGAGCGAAATGGATCGTACCAATCTGCCCTTTTCGCCACTAAGCAAATCATCTGTTTTACCAAGTAGAGCCAAAGAATCTCGGAAATCACCTCAATCGATAAATTCCTGGTCAAAGGGCGTGGCTCGCGATTGGAGAGTGGAGTGGAATCAACTAGTCGATTCGATGACTAGCGTCGATATGTCAGCTCGCCCGCAAACGGCCGCTAAAGTAGTTCAGCAACTGAGCCAGATTGTTGAGCTTACAAAAGCGGAGAATCCAGGCGAATCGGCTATTGGAGAAAACTCGAATCAACAAAAAAAACATCAACTTTCATTTAGCCAACGCTTACGTCGTATGTTTGGCCAGGATCACTAGCTACGCTCTGTTTCAAGATTCGGCAAACAGTAAGTGGCTAAGGCTCCAAGCCGCAGAAGTCATATTCGTTCACTGTGGCAAGATGCCCCAGCCACCTTTCAAGAAACAGAGCGCAGCGATCATAACCGATCCAAATTGGCGTTTACTAATTCGCGGAACGCCTTCGATCGCTTTCGCTAAATTGCCATCGGGTTCCTGGAGTTTTCCCGGTCGCGCGGGCGGCACGAAAACCTAGAGTGCACTTTTCCATAGAATCCCAGGCTGCTCTTGTGCAAGCGGCGTCGCTGTCATAAGTCAAAGCTGCATCGGCTTCAATACCAAACTTCGCTGCCGAAGAAATGGCGTCTTGATTAGCTCCCAAGAAGACGAACTGCCAGCAATATTTATCTCGATGCTCTGCGATCATGTTGTTGATCTCTGGTTCAGAGTATTTACGACTTGCATTTTCGAAACCATCTGTCTGAATAACGAATATGACACTACCGGGTCGATGCGGCTCCGGCATTTGTGAAAAACGTTCTCCGGAATCTCGAATCGTTCTTCCGATAGCGTCGAATAGGGCTGTGCTACCGCGTGGCAGGTAAGATTCTCGCGTCAACTTTACGGCTCGCGCAATTGGCAGAGCAACAAAATGGGGTTCATATTGGTCATCAAACTGAATCAGAGTCATCACTACATCACCAACTCCACCAAGTTGGGATCGTAAATAACTGTTGAAGGCCTCGATGGTAGCGTCTTGAACAGACCCCATCGAACCAGAACGATCGAGAACGATGATGATTTCAGTCAGGTTTGAGCGTGTCATGGAAAAGTCTCCTTGAGAAGTAGGCGGATTACCAAGTTCAAAGTGGCGTCGGTCTATCTCGCTGATACTTAAACGGGGGGCGGATCAGCGACCGGACATTTTTTGCTATTTTTATTTTCCCGCTCTCCAATCCTTCGGAATATTAAAGCGCGGTAGTATTGGTGTTAGATCGCCACCTTCAAGCCACTTGTGACGACAGTCTCGAAGTCGAATACACGCATCGATCGCGCTAGACGATATCCACGAACCGCCAGTACCAAACCGGATCAACATATTGCGATCGACACATGCTTGCAGCGCTTTATCTTGGACGGCAAGAGTCGCTTTGCCTTCGCTTCGAACCTTCGTGCAATAAAGGAACGCTCCAGACAAGGCGCTGGTGTTTATCTAGTTCCCCAATAGCACCTAGCACAGCGACGATTCATTGAAGACCGCCCGTAAAAGACGACATGGTAGCTTACGCCACCATGTCGTCTTTTTTAGCTATTGGGTCGTCGAATCTGGGTGAAGCAGAGGGTGTGCAAGCGTTTCCAATGCACCCCCGAGTGGAAGTGGCAGACACTATCCAAGACTGCCACTTTCCGAAACTGCAGAAGTTGTCTCGACGCACAAAATCAGGGACCAAAAAGATTCGATGCTTCTGCAGAAGGAGTCGGGGCCCCCGGAGTCGCCGTAGAGGAGGGAATTGATTCCGTGAATAAATCGATTTCGTTTTTCCCGTGTACAAGTCCGACATAAACCACTCCACGGCGCATTGTTTTCCTTTTGACTTGTCCCGATCCGTCATCAAAAACAATACTAATTCTAGTGTCGCTGCTGTGATTTGCTTTGCCATGCCCTGAAATCGTGTGTTGTACTCCGTCCACAAGGTAGTTAAATTCCCTCGCGTTACTGGAGTTGTTGATCTCAATTTTCGCACCGATGCGCTGAATGGCCCAATACCCTGGGCTTGTTGTAATTTCATAAATTCCGGGCACAAGCTGCTCGGTCTTCGTGCCTTTTCCACCACCCTGATCATATGTAATCGTCCATGGCGTGCTTCCGTCAAGCGACTGTTCATAATTTGCTTGCATCGTGTAGGGAGAGCCGTTCAATGAATATGCAAAAGTGGCATCTATTGAATTCCTTATCAAAATCTCCTTTTTCCCTAACTTCACGTCCGAACCATTAAAGGGCTTTTCCGAATAAGTTGCTGCTCCAAGAAGCGTTTCAAAGGAGCCTGTCTGAACCGAAAGCGGTGTTGTTGGTACGACGCCAACCATGTATGCCCCGTTTCCAAGGTCGATGATTGTACCTATTGGCATGCTAGGGACGTGAATTACCCAAAAATCACTGCTTGACGGTAACGTGCCAATTCCAGTGCCAGGTGTTGCTTTGTCTAGTAGATCAATAATTTGGTTTTTGACCCGAAGTATGTCAATTAATGACGAAATTTTATCGGCGCGTGATGCAGGAACAAGCGACTTAATAATATTCGTCGCACCTCGAAAATCCTCGTCACTCGCTTTTCCATTCCTTACTTTATCCTTTAAATCATAAATAGCCTCTCTCGCTGCCATTTGAGACTTCAGAGACTCGAAGAGCGGCGATTTTATTTCCGGCAATCCACTCATTCCAATCCTGTCACCTGCCAATACTGCAGTTAATAACTTCTGCTTTAGTTCTGTATCGTAAGGCTCTGGAAGGCCAGCCACCACCTTTGTAATATCTGCTTTGGGCATTAGCTCAGACTCAACGTTTTCGAAATCTCGCAAAGCTTTTTTACGCATAGCCTCTATGCTCTTCTCTTGCTGAACACCCGAAATCTTAAGGGATTTCGGGATAAATAAGTCATTCGATTTTGGCTTAACTTTATCCGACTCTCCAATTGGTATACTTGAGGAAAAGGATGGTAGGCTGTTAGGCACAACCGGCATTGTGGGAACAGTGGGCGATATGTTTGAAATTGATGGAATCGAGATCGATGGCACTGCGAAATTGAAGGAAGAGTTGCTTGGAATCACATTTGGCACAACTCGATTGGGAACAACGGTATTCGAGAACTGCTGGGGATAGTAAGGGCCGTTGCCTGGGATTTGCTGAGGATAATTCTGGTTGTACCCAGGGATTTGCTGAGGATAATTCTGGTTGTTTCCGGGAATCTGTTGCGGCCGGACCTCTAGCGGCTTGAAGTGTTGATTCGAATTTGGGTTCAATCCTGATCTATCGATTGCGGCTCCCATTTGATTAAATTCGCGAATAGCTTGCGGGTTACCACTGTTTTGGACGTCGTTCCGAATCTCGCGGCCGATCGCAGCACCAAGTTGCCCTAAGAAATCCTGGCCATAAATCAAACCGTTTCCGTTCACCATGATGGTGAGGATTACCGAAGTTTGTAACACTCGCTTCATTTTCATTGCCTTTCCATTCGTCGATTCATGATCTTGCACAGCTGAACAATATCGGACAGGGTAAACATCAACGGTTCAAATGTCAACCACCAGCGGCCTCGTCAGGTATTTTTGATTGATAAACTGCACCATGGGGCTTCGTAGACCTGAACATATTGACTGTGATCTGAATTGCAAAATCGAAGCCAAGAACAGAGAGGCCAAAGTCTCTTGAAATCGGAGAGACCATAGAGCCCGATCAATACTCTCTCGACTTTTTCTTGGTGACGTTGCCGTCCGAAGGCAGCAACTTGAAACATAAACGCGTTGTGCGACCCGGTCTGCCCCAAGCAAAGGAGGTGTGTCGCCTTTCGCGTGTGACGTTTGAAGGCTTTGAAGAAAGCAAATTCTGCCCAAATAAAGTCACCGACCCTTCACATAAGAGGAACGAAGCAGTCAAATATTATGCAATGTTGACAAGGAACGATTGACGCGTAATTTTTCATAATGAAATCGAGACTATTTTTTCAGCGGTTTCAGAACTACGATTGAAATTGATGTTGGAGATTTAGAAATGTTGGAAGTTAGCGTTCAGCCGGGATTTTGGTCATCCGAAAGAGTAGATTTCCATCGTCTCATGGCGGAAATCGAAATCAATCGCCAGCCGCTCATCATTGACCTTCGAGCTTTAAGACGCGACAACATTCTGGATGAAAGATTTGTCCAAGAATCTCTAGGGACATTTCTTGATAAAACAATCATCCTGCAGTCTAGTAGAGGGCTCTCCGTTAGTATACTTTGTGCCGAAGAAATGGAAGAATGGATAGGTCGCGGATGCCGCCTCTGGTGGAAAGCGAATGTCCGCAATAATTCACTTTTGCAATTTACTCCGCTTCAGGAACATTGCATTAAGCTGGTTGAGAAAAGCTTTATCAATTACCACCAGCATGAATATAAAACGCGTAGCATTACGAGTATGGTAGAATTGTTGCGGGTAGGAGTGCATGGAGGAAGCGAATACAATTTTGTTTGGTGTTTTCACGTTCAGCATGATAGTGTGGAGCTCCACTGTATTTTCGATACAGACAGTCGATTCGGCGATGCTGGGGGATGGGCCATTTTCCGTAACGATGACCGAAAATACATTTCTCGAGATTTTTGGGATGATCCTGCGCCCATTGGCTTTTCACTGAATCCCCACTAGCACTAGTCTTCAACAATTCGTTCTTCAGTTTGTAGGTGTGGCGAGGTCAAATACGGGCAGCGGAGTATTCTCCGCACAGATCTGGCCAGAGGCTGCAACTAGCAGCCTAATAGTGGCCCTTTGTCGTTTACAGAAGTTTGGCGGCAGTTACAATAACCAAAAATTTTGCGATTCCAAATCTTGGCTGGACAAATAGCATGTTCAATCGATCCTTCAGCATTATCGCATTAGCCATTATTTTAGTGGCAAACGTTTGTGGTTACACCTTAGCGCAAAGCAAGTTGAACTTTCGCGCGAATCCCAACTCTAAACCCAATACAAACTTGTCGAAAGACACTTCTGCGAATGCAAAAGAAGCTGTGCGTAACATAGGAAATTTGGAAATTGATTTAGAGGCAATCGAGTTAGGTGGATTGGAACTCCGTTCCTCGCCGCTCTCGTACTCAGAGCAAATTGACTTGGTGCTTCTTAAGAACAACCAGATTCTTCGGGACCTGAAGATTCTCAAACAAAAGCCCTTTCCACATAGGGGGGGCAAAGGTCGCATGGCACTGTCATTGTCAGACTTCGCATTAGAGGAAGAAGGACAGGCAACGATGCAGGGAAACCAGTATGGAATTTTGGAAGTATTTGGATTCCAAAATCGTGCACAACTTGAAGAATCTGTGCTAGATGGTCTGCCAGGTCATGCCAAGTATCTGGAAGCAATGTTGACCAATTCTGAGTTGGACCCAAAAAAGAAAATTGTCTTCGGCGAGTTTTATGTCAAAAGCATTCTCGATGTTCTCTTCTCCGCAAACTTGCCTTCAGGTGACAACTCGGAAAACGAGTCAACATCAGAAAAGACAGAACGATTGCGGATTCTCGATCGTCGCCTCGGCAACAATGTCGCCACAATTGCAACTCTGCAAAAGGCACTTGAGTATCTAAGGTTAAGAGACGTTCTTCGCGCTGAGTCAACGCTGCAAGCAATCTCGAAAGAAAACGCATCAGATTCCCGTGGCATTAACGATATGCTCATGAAGTTGCGGGATCAACTTTCGCAAATAATCGTGATGGACAAGGCATTTCGCAAAGCAAATTTCCATTTCGATGAAAGCATGGCCGCAGGTATCAGTAGGCTCTATAAGGATTCACATGATTCAGTAGATCGTTTCAAGATGCGAATGGCCAATTCATTATTTCTGTCTGAACATTCCGGACAAGCGATTGAGTGGTTGCCAATTCGATGCGAGCACACTTCCGCGCTAAAACTTCGCGAGAGTATAGAGCAAAAGCTTCTTAATCCGACTGCAAAGTATGAAGGTAATGATGTAGCTACTGGGGCGAGATCACAAAGAGTCGATCTCTTCTCCCATGAAATAGACATCCTTGGAGATGCTTTAGATCAATCGCAGTTACTAATCGTAACTGAACTTCTGGCAGTTCGTGCGATTGCATGGCGTGAGTCTTCAAAGCTAAATTAGTATGAGCAATGCAAATCAAAGTGTGGTTGAACTCAGAGATGTAATGGCAACAATGGCGCATAAAACCAATCAAATCTGGCGCTGCAGACTTAACAGCATCGTTTTGGCAATTGTGTGTTTTGGCTGCACTCCCACAGCAAAACAGCAGGAAGGACTCATTTGTGTTGAGGCCCTTCGGAACAATCAATTCTTTTCTCAACATTCTCTGGTCGAAGCTGATCGCATAATCATGATCGCACGCGAAGAATTCCCTCAAGAGTCTAAGCTTTTTGATAAGGGCTGTGAGGACTTTTTCCTGCAAGAATGGCGGCGTGCAAGGGATTCGATTGATTGTTCTAGCACGGTTTCATGCCTCGTGAGATTAAGACAGATCCAAGAGCTTCCAAGTTTCCAAAAGGTTGTTTCCGAAAACAGTATTGCAGTCAGTTTTTATAAAGTTGACATGTCTGAATTCGCGAAGTTTCAGGTTATTGAGCAATTGATTGCGGACACACTTCGAAGGGATGAGGAATTGCCTCTAAAAGAACTCCTGCCGCGCCTAACGTCAATCATTGAGAGGCTTGGTGTTGTTTCGCCATGCCGATTACCTTGCCAACAGCTGATTGACGATCTTAATCTTTACGAGAAACTCGCGATAAAACCTGAATCCTGAAAGTATTGGGTTTTAGGTTAAGTTGTAAACAAAGACGTTTGTTGGTACTGGTTGAGCGAGATGCAACTGAATTCCGCGATTACAGTCTTGCCTTAGTACGTCGATGCGATCGCGTTCAAATAAATCCGAAACGCAATTGCTTTTCGCGAGATGTTCCGATGTAGACAAATGGTGCCCAAAATAGCGGATGCATGCCCGAAGCAATAGCTTCTCGTTGCACTCTTGCTATTGCATGTATGGGCGATTCGCTCTGCAGATAATCATAGAATTTCCCAATCAGAAAGGCAGATTCTTCATCGGGCAATGACCATAGTGCGGCAACAACGCTGGCTGCACCAGCTGCGAGATAACTAGTTGCAATAGAGAATGTTTCTCCCGCGACTTGTTTGCGCTGTTCTCCAGTCTTGCAACAGTTCAATACGCAAAGTTTACCATTCAAATTCAAAGACTTTGCAACGAAACCTGCGGTCCATTCCTGGCCGGAGGGGAGTTGTAGTGAGGCGTTTAGCGGTGAATCCGAATTGGTCTCACCATGGCATGCAAAATGCAAGAAATCACATTGTTTGATGGCGTTTTCTACATTCGTTGTATTAGCTTCCATTGCGTGCAAGTGGAACGACCTACGAAAGCGATATTGGATTTGAAGTGCTTCGGTCTTGGCGTTCGGAAGTGATTCCTCAGCTTCAGAAATTAGCAGTCCTCTTGAATGTTTGGTTAGTTGTCGCAAAACTGGGTCCCGGCTTAGCCAGTTACCAATTGGGACATACGCAACTTCTCGAGTTTCAATCAGAAATCTGCCATTGAAAGGAAGGGCGTGGACGGGAATGTTCCCCAGTCTGCCGTCCAAACTCAATAAGACTACTTTATGTTTAAATTTGCGAAGAATATCTCCAATTAGTTTTCCAAGTTCCGATTTGGAAATGTCCGTAAGCATGTTGCAAAAATCTTGTTTTAGTGTATCCAGCTCAGCCCCGTTCCGGTAAGCGGAAAGCTGATCCTCTAAGCAACATTCGAGGTTGTTTTTTGCTATTTGTAGTGATTCTCCGTCAAGCTCTTTGGTTCTCAGTTCAGGCTCACCATCGCTCGTAATTACAATTGCCGAAACACATGAGTCCAATTCGGCTAGTGAGATAAATACTTCGCCGTGACCTAGCCGTTTCTTAATGGCCTCAACTCCCTCTGTCGATTTGCGGAAAGCCCCCCCAATGCCTAACCAATTCAAAAACGAGTGTTTTCCGCTCTTCGCATTTGCATTTTGAGAAAAAAAATCAGCGAGTAACCTTCCTCGGAGTAACTCCGAGTATCTGAATGCATTTTGAACGTCGCCAGATCTGACCGAACCTTCAAACAACTCTAACGCAATTGATCTCAATTGAAAGCGATAGTGAGCGCGATTGACTGGTGTATCGATTGTCTCTGACTGCTTTTCCAAAATATCCAGTGCTCGGCTAAACCACAGAAGCGACTCAGGGTGCTGAGAATACTGTTTTGTACAACTGTTCTGAATGTCACGCTTACCAGTGATGCGTCCCAAGAAAACAGCGGACCGCCACGCCACTTCTAGATTGGAATTCTCTTGCGCATACTTCCAAGCTGTGCGAAGCCAAGACTCCGCATCGTTCTCTAAGCCTGCGATCCAAAGTTCATTTCCACGACGGTAGGCTTTTCGCGACACCTCGTTGTCTGTGCTCAGTGAATCGTTGTTCAATGAATCGAGCCATCCCATGTCGTTATTGTTTTCCCACTCGATTTCGCGGCCGTCAATGTTCTTTGACGCGAATCGTATCAATGGCAGTAACGACTCAGGATAGGGCTTTTCCAACGAACTAATTGCAACTTGTAGTTCTTCGCTGGCATCTTCGATTTGATTTAGGTCAAAGCGAACAAGTGATTTCCTGATCAATGCGTCGCAACGTTGCACAGAATTGGTGGCCAATTCTGCTGCTTGCATGTAGAGATTGATTGCTGATTGAAGTCGACCCTTCAATTGCTGGCTACGGCCTAAGTGGATAAGCAGATCGGATTGTATCGCCGGAACCGCATTGCCTACCTGCAATCCGCGTCGCCAGTTTTTGTCGGCTTTTTCGGCGTCTCCGTTGCGCAAGTACATTGAACCCAAATCACAAAGCACAAAAGCCGCTTCTCTATCTTTACCTGACGCAATCAAGCGACGCACCATGCGATCTGCAGCCAAGGCAATCTCCTTGGAGTTCTTCAAAATCAGTTCGATTCGAATGAGTTTAACTTCCAGGATTACTTCAGACTTCAGCTTCTTTGGCAATCGATGGTATTCATTGAGAACACTGTTTGCGTCTTCCGTTCTGCGGCAAGCAATGGCAATCTCGCAGGCCAATAGGTACAATCGCGGTAAAACTGGAGGTGGCAATTGATTTACGAGAGACAACCCAACCTGGATTGTTTCCCATGCGTTGGTGTAATATCCGCCAAGAAAATACGAAAAAGCATGAAGATAGATTGCCCGAGAATGAAACTCACTTAAGGGCGGTACCTTGTCTGCATATGCCTCGGCTAAGTTGGCAGCTTGAAAGTGCTCGCTTGCTCGGCAAAGGGCATCAATCTGCCTCTCAATTTGTAGACATTGCTCATGTGTCAACCAGGTTTCATCCGACATGCTCGATCTCTACCACAGCGACACTTTTTTCTTTTTCTTGATGACTGCGAGCAGATTGGTCGATTCGAACTAAATCTCGAGTGGCACGTCTCGGAAGACTTTTTGTATCGTCCAATGAACCTTCTTTAGGCAAAGTCTCGTCCCTCAGATCCGCAGTACGAATGAATGGCGTTTTCGTCCAGATGGCAAAAACACGCTCTCGTCCCTGTGGAGGTGCGAGAATCGTTTCACATTCCCAGTTTTTTCCAGGGGCCGTGACAGGAAGGTTTTCCTCGAGAACATTGAGATTGCCAGATGGGCCAACATTTAAAATTGTTAGGTATCCAATCTGATTCGCAGTAACGCGAATTAGCACATGCTCTCCAGTTTTTGCCTGCAAACTTGACGGAATTACTTTTTTAAGATCGCGAACTGCTCGAGAATTCAAGTTCCTCGAATCTGACCTGCGCGCAACGCTCTTGTTTGGCGATGCAATACATTCGATAGTGACAATGCAAGGGCCTGTTGAGGTCGAATTTTGACTCAGATCAAACGTAAGCTGATCCAAAATGGATTGGTTCAGATTGGTTCTTGCATGCTCCGCAAACTCATCAAGAGACGGGCGTTTTTTGGGATCCGGCGACAAGCAGTTTCGTAGGAAAACCTCTAGAGAAGTTGGAAAAGCGTCGAGCACGTCGTCGGTTGGGATATATGCTTTTCCGATTGGGAAGGACTGTGGCAATTCGGTTCTCGCTACCGCGTAGATGAGAGTTGCAGCCAAGCTGTACACATCACTTGCGGGACAGGGAACTCCCATAAAGACCTCTGGCGCCGAGAATAGAGGAGTACCACCAGTCGGGCCTTTCTGGCCAATGATCGACGCCAATCCAAAGTCGCAAAGAACAGCTTCATCCGTTTTTGAGCGTATTAAAATATTCGCGGGTTTGATGTCGCAATGAACAACATTTTCTGAATGCATTGTTGCGAGAGCGCCAGATACATCGGCGATATATCGGAGAGCCTTGTTTACGCTCAGCTCACAAGCTTCTACCCGGTCTCTCAAAGACCCTCCATCGATATATTCGGAAACGATCGCGAGCTTGTCGTCTTGTCGTCTAAGTGCGTGTACCAAAATCAGATTCGGATGTTGAAACTTGGCAAGAATTTGAGACTCTCTCGCAAGCATATTAATGCATTGTTCGATCAAATCAATGCGTGGAGGCCGAATCATTTTGATTGCGACCGATCGATGCAGATTTCTGTCAATTGCCCTCCATACTTCACCGAATCCACCACTCCCTAGGACCTCAACAAACTCAAAATCGTCTTCGAGAAACAACGTTTGTGACAGCATTGGTTGTGTGTCGAATGGGTCTTTGTTTTGCATCATCGGATAGTTGGGGAGCAGATGGGTAAGGGGGACAGTCGCGTTATTGAAAACAGATAGTAAAGATCGCTCTAGCGATTTCTTACATTATTTGGTATTCGTTAATTGCTCCAGAAGCTTCTCTACTGGCGACTGACTTACAACATTGAATTGCCTATTTAGCTGCTTCAGTCTTTGGGTCGCAACGCTATGAACAGCTACCGCTTCTACGATTAAATAGGTCTCCAACTGTAAAATCGACCTTTCTAACTCCGCGAATTCGCGTTCAAACAACGTTCGAATATTGATCGATTCAAAGTTAGTTGGTTTCATCGGAGTAAACCCCAAACGCTTTGGGTTTTCGTTTAATGCGTCTCGAACACGCTCCAATCCTGCTCCATTTGCGAGTTCGTTCGTGATCCATTCATGAGCACGTTTCGAGTGCCCGCTACGAACGAGTAATACCGCGATATCGATATGCAAATCCGAAAGACGCAGCCCAGTGCTTCCGGACATCGTTCCGCATACTATCTCATCGAATTCATATTCGTACTTGAAGTCTGCTTTATAAAGTCGCTCTGACAACGAGATAATCTGCTTGACAAGAAGGTCCGCGGCATCGATAGCCAAATCCCAAGCATTAACTCGATCCGACACATCCACAGTGCTTTTGCCGAAGATTATATCGGCGCCGTTGCTTGTGTCTGTCTGTCGTGCCGGTCCAATCAATCGAATGTAACTTTCTGCAGCCATAACTGTTGACCGAAGTTGACCAATTCTCGCAAGTTTCCATGAAAGTATCTTGTCCATCCTCTCAATTGATCGAATCGTTGCTTCTCTGTCCGTTTCAGTCTCTTGAGCGAGGGCAGAATTATTACGTGACACGTCGGTAAATGCTTCGGCCGCCAATCGCATGACCCTACTTTTTGATGCCAGAGGTGCAACCTGTGACGCTTGGTTGGTTAGCAACTTCATCTCCCTCGCTTTATTAAGAAATTCCTCATGCCCAGGCAGTCCACTCAAAAGCGAATCCTCTATCTCGGTTCGTCTGATTAATTCAGGGACTAGTAGCAATTCTTGCTCGGGTGCAGCATTGATAACTCTCCATCGCTTCAACTCATCAATTTGGGAAAAAACTAGGTCGGACTTTAGCAAATCGCGGACGATCTTTTTATTCGATTCGATGGAACTAGCGAGTGACTTTGACTCTTCAATCGCTTCCTTCAGCTCAGAAACTGGAACTTCATCCAGGGGGGACTTACCAGTTTCCAGAAGACGCAACTCCAAGTTATGTTGAATCTGCAATGCATCTGTAGGTCCAGGCAGTCGTTCTAAGGACGTGTCCAGTTCCCTAAACTCGCTTTCCAATCGTTTGTTCGATGAACTCAGATTACTCGGTTTCGTAGGTGGGGTTTTTGAATCTACCTTACCCAGCCTTCGAGCTACCGTATCATCAGGTAGCTTTTTCGCTGCCTTCGTTGCCTTCGCTGCGTCGTCCGCTACTTTGGCGGCTGCTTCGGCAGCATGGCGAATTGCCTTGCCAATTTGCCCACTAGCGCTCGCAGGAAAAATCGAACAGATCAAAATGATGAACAATAGTGGGAGCAGAAAACACTTCGTAACAGGGTTACTTGAAGTGCCGGTACCAGCCTGCATGCGAAATTCCAGCTTTTTTTGCTTAGTTTGTTGCATTTGATACGGCAAAATACTTCTCATTGTTTCAGGGCATTTCTTTAAAGATTTTGGGGCTCGGGTCGCAGAGGCATGCGATCGCAACGCCACCTTTTTTCAGCATTCGAAATTCGCGAAAATCTGAATGCGTCTGATCGAAGGGAGCTAGACGCGATTGAAAGTATACCGAACTCTTGTTTGCATCGCAGCAGCACCATCCAAATTACCGGAAAAATGGATGCTTCGCTGTAGTCGCAATCATCTGGTGCCGGTGTTCCGCCTTGCTACCACTCTGCGGCAAGGCATCCGAGATAGGCTAGGCAGAACGAGTTTCGGTGAAAAACAAGTGTTACTCAGGTTTTGTCGCCTTTTCAAAGTCCTCGACACTGAGACAGAGAGAATAGTCGTCAATCAAATGTACGACAATGTCACGGCACCTGGATTCAGTCGGCAATCGCTGTTGCATTTTAACAAGTTGCTCTATCACTAACTTGGCATTCGTAAAATCACTCTTTGATAAAGCTGCTTTGAACGCAAAATCGACTTGGCGAATCTCTCGAATGCAATTCAACTCATGCTCGATGAACGACCAATCCAAATTTTGCTCTCGAGCAAGTCGCGACGAGTTGGCTCCTTGCACCCACTCAAACTCGTTGAGCAAACCAATCAATTCATCCAGCGCTATCTCAGTTCGATAGTTCTTTGTCTTGCTTAAAAGGAATTCAGCCCAGCCTTCGTTCACCGCGCTTTGAAAAAAGGGGATTTTTAAAGTTAGCCAATTAATATCGTCTTCATTTATACTATATCCTCTTACGAATGCAGATTGGTTCTTGATTGCGTTAAGGACATTACTCGATCTTAGAATTAAGTACGGAGGACTCGCAATCCAAAAGTACAGCAAAGTAGACGGGATAACCGCGATCGTCGCGATTCTTGCAAACTTGCGCCATTTACCGGACACGATCGCATAAAGAGAAACGCCCGCAGGAAAGGCAAGTAATGAGAAGTAGAGCAGCCTCTGATTTAACGCAAAAGCTCGTTCGTACCCGAATGCATACGCGACGATTGCTATACAAACCGCTAGCAAACATGCAGTTTCAAGAATCAAGAGGAATGATCGCAGGGCCAGGGCCTTTATTCTCCCCTTTCCAATTGATCTGCTTGCCTTGCCCATTAAGGCTTTAACCTCCAGTTTCGGTGTCAGGGCGTTTACGTTTGAAGCATCGTCTTTGTACTGATTTAAGAGCGTTACTAGCGCTTTGGTTGAGTAGCCAAAATTGTTGGTCAACGAGTAATCATATCCACAGTAGATTCTGTGTGCTCTACTCTGCCGTGACTCGCATAACATTTTGAATCCAACGGTGTTTTGGTAGTAGCCAAACAGTTCGATTTCTCTCCACAAGAAGCGATCCTCACGAAAGGAGGAGCATGTTGTAAATCCTTCGCTATCAAGTGAAAGCCAGCAGGAACCAGGCCATAAATCGAAAGCGAAAGCGATAGTGCCGCACAGGGAAAGAATACCCATGACTAAAGGCACCCAGATTGCTCGATTTGAATCTTGTTCAAACTTAAGTCGACCAGAATACAGCCCCGTGAAGACCCAAATGCACGCCAAAGTCACACCAAGACATCCCAGAAAATACAGCACGCCTAAAGATCTTCTTGGGAACAACTTACGTGCTTCGTTCATGTTTTGCGGTCCTACAAGTGTCCAAATTCGTTGGATCCACCAGCTAGATTGTTCCCAACGTATTCGTCGTCGTCGATTCGCGTACATGTTACCGAAGCAACTGGCTAATTGCAAGAATCTTGAACTCTGTTAAAACGCATTCTATAATCGCGTCAAAGTAGCAAACTCTGAGCGTTTTGACGCTTCTGTACCTTATTCGGCGAAAGGCTCATTCGAATACGAACCCAATTTGTCCCGTCTGGGTTCTGTGATGCTTGGGGCCATAATGCACCACTGAACAATATTGCTTAGGGCGAGTATTTAAAAGTGCAGTGTCCCCAAGAGCCTTCTAAGTCATGGTGTCCGCGGGGCATCCGCGTCGGTCTTGGAGTGCCGTCGGTCACGGAGTATCCCAGTCGGTCGCGGCCTGTCGCGTCAAATTAAGATCCGTCTTGGCATGACCGCGAAACAATTCTCTCGGCGAACCTTTGATTCATGTGCATATCCTCTGCTGTCGTAGGATCACGTTCTATCAGATAGGCTTGAACAGAAGGAGCAAAAAAAAGCGCAATAGTTCCATTGAAACTCTCCGCTCCCTTCTCTGTTAGTGACAGACATCGAGAACAATGAAGTCCATAATGCTGATTGGAATTACAGCGGAACTCCATTCCGTTTTTTGAATCAGTATATTGCATAAGACCGTTCTTCAAAGCGAATTCCACCGCGTCACCGTAAGCCTCTTCAAATGCGATACCAAATTTTGCCTGGAAATAGGACAGATTAACTTCGCCGAAATAGAAGCTAACCGCCACCATCTTGGCCATTACTTGAATTCGAGGTAGCAAATATAGATCTTGAATCGGTAACTCACTACATCCCAAAGCTGAAAAATACGGAGCAAGGTTTTTACCAATTGCGCCTGAATTATAACTGATGGTACAGTTCGTAAAACTTTGTGCTCCTAAACCGATTCCTAGATACGGCGATCCTTGAATAACGCGACTCGTCAGGTACGCACTTGTTCCAGTGTCATTGGCGATTTTGCTGAACGTATTCTTTCCTGGATTTGACCAATACCCCGCCGATGTCAGCATTTCTTTTGCCATCCTAGACTGGACTATGACTTGGTCTAAATCTACTTGAGAAGCTTGATCTGAAATACGAGTAAGTTTGTATCGCATTCGATAGAGAGTAATGTATTCGGGGTTCAATTTGATTGCGTACTTTAGTGTGGCTTCCCAGGACGCTAGGCTTTGTTTTGCAAAACCATACATTAAATCAATGTTTAGTCTGTCGAACTGTGCATCCCGAATATTCTCGACAGCCCTATCAAGCTGTTCTGTTCCATTCGCGTCACGTCCCAAAATCTTTAGCAAATCGGGCTGAGTAACTTGTATTCCCATGCTGATTCTGCGAATGCCGGAAGCTTGGTACTCACGAATCTTTTGCGGATCACTTGCTGCTATCTTGGGGGTCGTTTCTATGCTTATTCCGAATCCCTCCGTTAATGAAAAGTAATTTTGCACCGATTGGATGTGGCGATCTATGAGTCTTGCATCCACAAAAGAGGGTGTTCCACCTCCAATGTCAAATCCAATTAACTCTCTTGGTCCAAGAATTGACGAATACAACGCCAGTTCTTGATCCAGACTCTGCATGTAGCGTTCGGTTAGGTGCAATTCGGACTTTCCTACAACTGTATATTCACAGAAATAGCATCTCGATTCACAAAATGGAATATGCGAGTAAAGTGCGATTTGCGGCAATTCGGAAAAAGCACCTGAAATCGTTTGCTCATACTTTTGCTTGCCTATGCGATACGGCTTCCATGTCTGCGAGTGTGCGATAGGGTATGCCGTATTTGAAATATGATGATTTCGCTGGCCAGACTCAAAGATCTCCTGCAAGCAAAGCTTTTTTTCATCGGCACTAGAGGGTTTTTCCCAATCAGTCATGACATGTCCGATCGTTCCATGTTTTCATCTGTGTCATCGACATCATGTTAACTTACCTCAGAAGGAGGCACAGCTGCGTCTGTCACGTCTGGAATGTTCAGCGAAGTGGTTGCGGGATTATCAGTTGGGTTAACTATCCAGTGAATAATGGCTTGAGCTAGGGATCGATCTTGCGTCGCCTCGGCATATGCATTGAGAGCTAATACTGCTGCTGGGTCTCTTACTGTACCGTCGCGATTAAAGGGCCTTAGAACCACAGTACCGCTATCAAGTGGATTTTCAGACTTGGTGCGAACATGATATTTGGAAAACAGCCCTACTCGTCTTTTCATTGTAACGCCCTCTCAGTGGTTGGAAAAAGAATGCTGCGCAACGAATTCACCCATACACGTTTATTCTAAAAACCGTTCCAGTCGACCTTCTCCTAAAGCGGATCGAATCAGCCAGCTTATGAATCAACTGACTCTCTTCTAAACCCCTCCTAGCACAATTTTGATTAGAGCAAAAACCAAGTTAGTTGTCGATGGTAATTGGACATGGAAGCGGCGATTCGAAAGGCATTTTGCATTTGAGACGCCGCCCCTACGCAGTAGGTTTGCGTCCGTGTAGGATTGTTCAAAATCGTCACGAGGCGCCTGTCCGGGGCTTAAAAACCTCACAAAATATAGGAATGTACTCGTCAGAATATCCTAACGCCTCTTTTCCACTCTTCGTGCTTTTTCCGCTACTCTTCCGCCGTTACTTAAACCATCAGGCTACGGCATCTATTTCGTCGTTCCACTCCCTCGCTCCGTGCCTGCGTCTAATGGCTTCGCCGGCTACTCCGCCTCCGGCGACTTGACAGACGGACTCAGAGCCACGCGGAAGCCACCCCAATTATTGCGATTGCTAGAAGAGGACCCCGCCCACTGCCCCGACGAACAACTTTCAGCACTGTGCATCCAGCTCCCACCATAAAGCTTTTGGCCTTCGATCCGTTCTTCAACGTTTCCGTGAACATCGTGAAGCCCCCAGGCGTTTGGAATCTTTGTGCCACAAACCGCCGCCAGCTTCGAAGGAAACATCTGGCAATATTTAGTAAGCATCATTTCATCGCTACCCATTGAAAACACAGTCTGGGTACCTGCTCGGCATGCGTACTCCCATTCCGCCTCACTCACCAGTCGGTACCCCGTGTCTCCTGGAGTCAATCGCCAACCATCATGTTCGTCATTTTGAAACCCCTTCTCCTTCGTTCCCGTTCTCTCATAACACGGTTTGCGGCCTTCATGCAGACTCAGCCAGTTGCAATACATCACCGCGTCGTACCATGAGACCATCTGCGCTGGATGTTCCGCAGTTGGACTTATGAATTTATCGACACCCTTCCACTTCTCTGGCTTTTCTTTGTCAGGATAAGTTGCGTCGCTCATAAACAGTTCAAACTGTCCGCAACTCACTTCGCGATCCGCTACCCAAAACACGGAGATTCGGCCGTTGAGCCATGTTGTAAAACTCTCGCGATTGCGGAGACTTTCAAAATTCGGATCAGTATAAAGCTGATCTTTGCTTTTGTAGCCTTGGCTGACGAGTTCTGCAAGTTTTGCATAGCTAGGTTAGCGAAATATTCTGCGTGCTCCGGATTTTTCGCGAGAGCGGCCTTGACGCAAAGCGATCCAGCACAGGCAAGGTTATAGTGAGCTTCCGCGTCGTTGAATGGGTCTAATATCGCGAGTTCCAGTTGCCGGGTTGCTTCGGCATAGTCCCCAAGCCAGGCTAGCAACTGAATCTGCATATACGGCGCGTATGACTTCGGTATTTTCTGCTCAAGATACTTTGACAGCGATATTTTCGCCTCATCGGTTTTGCCCATACGCGATAGGACAAGTGTCCGATACATAAGGACGTTGGCGAGTATTTCATTGTTGCCTTTGGGGAGCAGCCAATCTAGATCTTCCAAAGCCGATTCGATGTTCCCGACCTGATAGTGTGCTTCTGCTCGAGTCATGCGGCTTTCGGGTTTATCCAACTCTTCCTTGGAAAGATTCGAGAAATCAGCTAATTGCTTTCGATACTTTTCCATGGGATCCACCATCTTGACTGTCGTCGGCTCAAGGCCACGTATCTTAAGCATGGTCGCTCCGACCGAATTGACAAACCAATCGCGTCCCGAAACGATCTTGTCGCTTTCCGTTGCCTTGGGCTCCGCAATTCCCCAACGACGCAGAAGCCAACCTGCAGCGCTATGGGTTGTGTTATCTTCCTCTTCGACAAACCAGCGCGATGCGAGCCCTTGCCAAAGTTCCATGTCCGCATCGGAAAGTTTCGCGACAGCTATCTGGCCTGCTCCTAAACACACGCCTGAGCGAAGAGCGGGGCTATCGCTGTTGATCACTAAATCATGGATCCCTTAAGTTGATTCTCCCATCTTGGAAATTCATCGATAAACAGTGTTCGCTGTTCTGAATCAAGGCGATCTTCAAAGGCACAGACATCAGTGGCGAGCTTCGTATCACCTAGATTCAATGCCACAATCGCCAATTTTGCTTTGCGACGCCACAAGGATTTGTCGATGCATTTGACTGCCTCAGCCTGGATCGAACCAATCGCGGCAGATACATTGGATTGCATCGCTGTGATGTAGTTTCCTGTATCGGACTCCAAAATGTCATCGATCCTCGACACCAAATAGGCAGCATCCAATTGATCATATTTTGCCAGTCCAAAGGCAAGTGAAAGCTTGTTACGAGGATTCGTCGCAGACGCATAACGGCTTTGCAGTTCCTGCACGACTAATTCCTTAGGCAAACTCCCTAGCTCTTTCAGATTGACTGGGACGCTCCGTCCGAGCGTGTGCTGCAGTGACTCGGCAAAAACTCTTGTCTGATCCTGGAGATTCTTCCAACGCTCCGATGAAATCCACTGCTGAATGGCAAAACCCAAAACTAAAGTCGTCAGCACGAGTCCGCACCACTGGCTCCCATGAACACGGGCAGAGCGCTTCATTACATTTCGCTCAGACTCGGTCCATTTCTTCGAATCGGTAAGGGTGCGTATACTAAGCCATTCGCTCACGGTTGGGAGTTGTTTGTTCTCGCGTTTGTTGCTCCATGTCGCGGCGCGTTCAGCCAGTTTCAACTCCGCTCGCCCTCTGCGTGTCTCACGCTGTTTTCGCGTTCGCCAATCGCGAAGCGAGGGAACCATATAATCATGGGTTAGTTGGTATTCCTGAGCCGATGGCGGTAGCTGCGTTTCGGTTAGCGTGTCCGTATTGTCATATCTATCAGGGGTAGTTGCTACCGCCTGCGGATCATTGTCTACCGGGGTAATTAACCTCATCCGGCGATCTAGTAACTGGACGAGTTCATCAAACTCTCGTCGCTTGTTTTCATAACCGGCTGCAACTTGTAGCTCGGCAAGTGTCCGCATCTTCCCCTTGATGTCCGTGCCAGCGGATGGCAACAAGGCTGTAAGCAACCCTCTTACGGCTTCGCGATGTGGGCGGTGCTCAGGGGGGCATGACTTCCAAAAGTTTCCTCCAAAAAAGTTACCCCAATGCCGTCGATCCCGCCAACGTCCTTCAACGCCGCTGTAGTCCAATCTCGCGACTTCATCATGTCTGCGAATACGGCCAATCGTACCGAGATGACTTTGCCTTCTTGTGATAGCCCTGTTATCGCCTAACTGAGGAACGCTTTTTGATCTTCGGTCAACTCGGTCGAACTGTCTGGCAGCTTGCTAAACGCCTTTCCGAACAAGCTGAGTACTTTGGTTGCATGGTCCTTGTCAAAGAGATCGACCAATCCACTGTTTTCGCCCTCGACGATCGGCACCTCAAGCTCTCTCAGGAAACGGCTGACCGAAAGCCAGAAGTCGTCGCGTAACATCACGATGGCCTGGATGTGAACTCCGTCGCACTGTCGTAGAGCCTCTGTTACAGAGGCCTTGGCATAGTTAGAATCGGTATGCAGCCATTGCTCGAACTGGTCCAGCACCAATAGCAGCTTGCCGCCGCTAGGGAGCAAGCGATGGCGACGCACGGATGCTAGCAACTCGTGGAGTGTTTTGCCTTGTGCGTCCGGAATTGCAGCTTTGACACCCCGTAACAGCCGTTGCTCAGTGTCGGTTGCGGTTGCCTCGACGTAGACCTGGAGGATACGTGGGGATAGTCTCGGCAGTAGCCCTGCCTTGATGAGCGAGGACTTGCCACAACCGGATGGGCCGTAGATCAAACCTACCGAAAAGCACTGCTGCGTTTCTATTTCTTCGATCCGAGACTTCCAGAATCGGATGCTGTCTGGCAACCCGTCCCGGTCGCGTGGCCCAGGTAGCAACTCCAAGAAGAAATCAGAATCCTTGGCATCAAAAGATCGTAGCCCCTTGGGCACGACGCGTGTTGGCCCTGTTCGCTGTGAGTCGCTAATTCCGCGAGCAAGTTCACTCGAACTCGGTGTGGCTGGTGCAGGCGACGCTGTGCCGGCGGCTCGAACCTTCTCAGGCTCGCTGTTTTTAGCCGCCTTATTGTCGAGTAGCCACCTGATCTCTTCGGCCAGGTCCTTGGCTACTTGATATCGGTCTGTGGCCCGTCGAGACAGAGCCTTCAGACAAATCCGTTCCAGGTCCGAAGGTATTGAATGGTCGAACATCCTTGGGGTGCGTACATCTTCTGTGGCGATGCGGGGCAATAGTTGCATCGTGTCTTCGGTACGGAATGCCGACGGCCCGTCAAAAGCTCATATAGAACCACGCCAAGGCTATAGATGTCACTGCGATGGTCCACGCGATGGCTCTCACCGCGTGCTTGCTCTGGGCTCATGTATGCCGGCGTGCCACTATTTTGCACTTGGCCGCCCCGATCAACCTCGCGTAGCGCGATGCCGAAGTCGGCTAGGTATGGTGTTCCGGAACGGTCGAGCAATATGTTGGCCGGCTTGACGTCGCGGTGGATCAGCCCCTTGGTATGAGCATGGAGCAACGCGTTGGCGATTGTCTCGACAATTTCCAGAGCAACCGTCCTCTCCAGGCGTTCCTCTTTGATGCGGGCCGATAGATCGGAGCCATCGATAAGCTTAGAGACCAAGAAATGGTCCCCCGCAGGCGACTGACCAACTTCGTTGATTGGCACAATGTGCGGGTGATCTAGCGATGCGAGGATCCGTGCTTCCTTGAGGAACTCCTCCTGGTCCCAAGACGCAATCGACTCTCGGAATATCAGCTTGATCGCAACGGTCCGCTGCAAGTCGGTATCAAATGCCCGGTAGACTTCGCCGAACCCACCCCGGCCAAGTAATTTGTCGACGCGAAAGCGTCCCAGAGTGCTCGGAGTTCGGGATTCCGGATTATGCGGAAGCGTGGTGTAGGGATCGAGAGGTCCGGTGGGCTGTAACGAAGCAGTTTCGCCGACGTTGGGATCATCTTTTGAGTCGTCAAACGAGGGCATTGCAGGCTAACAAACTTGCGGGAGCAAAAGATAAAGGAAGTGTCACATTCAGATCAGCTAGAATGATAGCAGAAAACGCCCCCGCTTTCACTATTGAACCCAGCCGACTAAAGGTAGCAGTCAAGTTTGTTCGTGTTGGTTGAACGGAACACGGTGGACGGTTTGGGTTACGTTTTGAGCGGCTAGTGCGAGCCTGGCGCACGATGATTTGGTTTGCATCCGGCGGGTATTTAGCGCACGAACGGTTCAATTACAGATATAACTTATCGCAAATGGGTTTGCCGACATAGCAATGAGTAGTTTCCAATTGCCTCCTGCCGTCAGGACTTACTGACGATAGGCCGATAGGCGTGCATAAAACAGATCGTACTTGGCCTGAACAAGCGTTATCGGGAAAACTCGCCTCGCATTTGTTGCCGTCAATGTGCACGAGGCGGACTGCTTAAGTCCGAATAGACAAGAATATTGGCAGTACCTTCGTAATTTGAATATCTTCATTGCATCGATTCTGTCAGCTATGTAAAATCGTCAGTTAGTTGCGATCAAACACTTGTCTGAACGGAAGTCATTGGAATGTCTGAAATTAGGGATAAAGAATCCGATCAATCCATTCCAAAATCAGTGTTTGGATGTTTCCTTTTAGTTGGAATCATTGTTGCGGGAGTGGTTGGAATAGGCATCAGTACTAGAGGTGTCCAGAAAATCGACACAGTACCTAAAAGTTCAGCCGATGTTATTAGAGATAAGACACAACGACAAGTCGAAGCCGCAACAGGGGCGATAGTAGATATTGATGACCTTTTGGAGAACGATGAAAAGGAAAAACCAGTCAAAAAACCTCAAGATTTGAATGCCAAGGAAGAGTAGAACGCAGAATGACTTGGCAATGGGGAGCAGTGACTAAGTTCGCCTTTGTGCGAGCGGCAGGTTCAAAACTATCTACCATCCAGTGTTTTCGCAGTGATATGTAAATCATATTCGGTTAGTGTCGCTGATCGTCAAACTCACTTGTTCGCTATTCCCCTCCTTCATAGACTTTCTCAGCGCCACGCGGAAGCCAAAACTAGTTCCACGGTGAGTCGTGAGGTTCGGGTTGCAGAACGCCGTCCGGGAATTGGTTGCGTCGTTTTTGCAACTGCTGAAGTTGGAAAAATCAAGTCAGAGGTCAACAGTGCTTTTTAGCGTTCTTGATTTTGGTCGACAGTATCGCAACCAACTAGTCGCATTCCTTTGTCATTTCGTAAAGCCTTAACTTGGGAAGAATGCTGGATGCTGCGACGAGACATACCTATAGTGCGTCTCGCAACAAGTGTCGATGCTTCTGCTGTCGGATTTCGACGCTTCTTTGCGCACAATGAAGTATTTGGCAACGAAGTCAGTTCGACTTTGGCCAGCTTTGGCTTCTTCCACATTGCCGCCGATCGACGTTCCAGACCGAAGTAGTTGTTGCCCCAGCGTCCGTCCATCACCAGGCTGTTCATCAAGAGCCAGGCAAAGTTTTACGATCCGCACAGAAAACTTAAATGTCCTCTCCAAAATATCTCGCCGACTCTGCTCTATACGTCTCACTTCTACCTTCGCTCTTCTACCTTCTCTGACGGACTCATGGCTACGCGGAACCCAATGCCGTACCCGCGGAACGTCGGGGCGAAGGGGGCGCGGCACGCCGTCCGGCAATACTTCGCGTCGCTGTTCCAAGCGGAGCCACGGCCCATCCGGTCCGAGCCGCTTTTCGCACCCAGCGAATCCGTCACGGCGGTTTTGCCGTACCTTGCAAACCAATCATGTGTCCACTCAAACAAATTGCCATGAAGGTCGAACGCACCTCGAATCGTCGGACGCAATTCACGCGGGGGATGGACATGCTTGCCACTATTTTCCACAAACCATCCAAATCGAGCCAGCATACTCACATCGCTGCCATAGCCATAAGCCGTACGCGTTCCTGCGCGGCATGCCACCTCCCACTCCGATTCCGTCGGCAACCGAAAGCCACGTCGTCCCAACTCTAGCGGCCAATCGCGAGGGAAAATATTCGCTTCAGGGTTCGGTTCGCGGGGGTAGGTCTTTTTGTTCAGCGATTCCGGGTCCGCATAACATTGATCCGACTCCGAGAATCCGGACTGCTCTGACAACCACCGACAAAACGACACCGCTTCGTACCAATTTACGGCAAAGGCTGCATCCGAAAGCTGAGCTTTAGACTCTTTCATATTTCCCATGGCATCTGGAGAAAACGCAATCAGTTCCTCGAAGGTCACTTCGCGATCAAGTATGGCAAAGGGGCTCGTAAGTTTCACCGCATGACGCATTTCCCTATCCTTCATCCGATCCGGCTCATCTTCGACCGAGCCAATCGTTGATTCTCCGGATGGGAAGACAATGAACGTGTAGTAGAAAGTTTTTTTCGTCGAAGAACCCGTAAGAACACCGAGAAACGAGTTGGGTTTCGATGTGACTTCGATGGAAAGTGTAAACCACTCGCGATCTACCGAGTACGCGACCGGAGTTTGATCCACGTGCCGCACGATCTCGTCTTGGTCCCATTGCCGCAACAGCCAACCCGCAGCACCATGCACACCCGAACTGGGATCATTGCGGTACCAATCGCCAAGTTGTTTAAAAAGTGCGTCCCGTTGCGTTGCTGGAATATCATCGATTTTGTATTCGCCGAGCGCAAGCAGTAGTGCGTAACGCACGCGAGCATTTGGCCTTGGTCCCTCGCCTACGCTCCGGGTTGCAATAGACAACAAATCCAGTAGTTCTACTACTCGTACGCCGCGGTCGCGACAGCGGAATATGAACTGTGTTAACGCTTCTGGGTCATCGGTCATGTCAAATACCGGAAGCACTTTTTCTCGCTCACCGAGACGCAACAATGAAACCGCCGAGCTGGCGCGACGCTGGCCCAAGGAGATACGTTCCGCCGAACCCAGTTCCGTAGGGGGTAGCGTCGCTGCAATCTTGGCAAGATCGTCTACAGTCGACGGTGCAGGAGTCGCTGTGACCAACGGAAAGAGAACCGCATACTGTTCCGGAGTTGCCACCGCAAGCAACCGAGACAACTTCGCGATGTCGCTTGCCGCGTAATCTGCGAAGGCATTTGCGGCACTCAGTCGCTGTGCGTCCGTACTCTTCGGGTTACCGAAGATCGTTTCCAAATTCGGCAGGAGACGTTTGCTAATCGGTCGCAGATTGTCACGCAGTAGCGGCTGGAATTCGGAATTTTCCAAAACCAGCTGCCCAGCCACAAACTGCAAGTCTGCGTCGGTCCACGACGCCGCCTCTGAATCAGGAACGAAATCTGCCAACACCATCGCTGCACGTAAGCGGCGATTAGCCTCGGCTTTCTCTTCCCGTAGAATGGCTCTCAGCTTCCCTATAAGTTCACCAGCGTATGGACGCAATTGCTGACGGATCGGAGCAATATATGCAACCTTATTCGTCAGCAACTCCTCTAGTAGTGGCTCGACGAGTGATTTGTGATGCGATACAGACGCCAAACGTGCGTGCAACCGAGACCGTTGTTCGTCTACGGTTTTGGCATCCGCAGACAACAGGGGTAATACATAGCTGTTGGCCAAATTGTGATTGATATCCAATTGTTTGACGATCGATGGAATTTGATTTGGATCGGCGCTGACAAGTTGTTTCACCAAGCCTTCAATGCGGGTGGTTTCCTGGCGATGAAGTACTTGCTGACGAACGACAAATCCAACGGACATCAAGGCCAGTAAGGAAGCAACAGCAATTCCTGATCGTAGAGAGTGCACTCTTGTCGCCCGATTAATCATTTCCAGTTCGGGGGCTGTCCAATTTCTGCGGTCAGTCCGTGTGCGGATGCTAAACCATTCAATCAACGACGGCAGATATCGGTTCTCTGGTTTTGCATTCCAAGTCGCTGATCGCTCCGCAAGCTTTAACTCAGCGCGCCCCCTTTTGGTTTCGCGCTGTTTGCGAGTGAGCCATTCGCGAAGCGACGGTACCAGATAGTCGTGGGTCAACTGATAGTATTGGCGAGCGAGATCGCCCTTGGACTGCGAATCATGTCCCTCAGGATCAGTCGGCGTGATAAGCCGCAACTCTCCATCCAGAATCCGTAACAGATCATTAAAGTCAGATGGCCGTTCCCTGTAGCCTGATACATCCAGCAACTCTGCCTGGGATCGCATGTGTCCCTTGATGTCGGTCCCGAGTTCCGGTAGCAGAGCATTTAATACACGGCGTGCAGCAACGGAATTCAATCGGTGGCGAGGGTTCGCTTGTGGGGAACTGAATGTTTCTTCCAGAAAATTGACTCCGATACCTTCGGTGCCTCCAACCTGTCGTAGTGTTGCCGGCGTCCAGGGCTTGTCTTTCACCATTTCGGCAAACAACGATAATCGCACAGAAACAACTTTGCCGTCGCGAGCCAGTCCTTGAGACACTTCTCTAACAAACTGCTGTTCTTCGAGCGACAGATTACCTGCGTTTGCTGGCAGTTTGCCGAATGCCTGACCGAACCGAATGACAACCTTCGCCGCATGGTCGACGTCGAACAAATCCACCGTCGCGAAATTTACGCCTTGTACGATTGGAACATCCAGTGCGTTCATGAACCGTGCGGCAGCCATCGCAAAGTCGTCGCGAATCATGACGATCGCTTGCAGCCGGCCACCATCGCATTGCCTCAATGCCGTTACCAGCTCGGAGTCTATCTCCGCTCGATGCGCGTGCAGCCATTGTTCAAACTGGTCGATAATAATGACGACTTTAAGCCCCTGTGCGCGTCGAAGAGCAGTCAAAGAGTCGACGAGTCCCATTTCTTCTAACAGTTCGGGAAATCGTTTTCGTAAGCCTCGTAGAATGCGGGCCTCGGTATCCTCGGGAGTGGCTTCGACGTAAACCGCCACGATCTCTTTGTCCAAATGCGGGATCAGCCCAGCTTTGACCAACGAAGATTTCCCACAACCGCTTGGGCCATAGATCAGCCCCACATTAAACGTCTCCTCTGGATCGGTTTGTTCGATGCGTTGCTTCCAAAACGCAATGCTCTCTGGCAATCCTTCTCGATTGCGTGGGCCCGGCAAAAGATCTAAAAAGTAGCTTGCATCACTAGCGTCGAACGATCGCAAGCCCTTGGGCACGATCTGTTCTTCGCGCTGCGAATGAGTTGACTGGGGCGCTTTGGGCTGTAACCAAGCTGCCAAATCTTCGGCCAATGCTGCCGCGTTGTTGTACCGATCCGATACACGCTTGTTCAGTGATTTAAGGCAGATGCGTTCGAGCTCGGCAGGAGTGTCTTCACGCAGGCATCGTGGAGCACGAGCTTCGACCGAGACAATTTGATGGAGCAGTTCATTGATCGTACTTCCGCGAAACGGCCGCTGGCCTGTTAACGCTTCGTACATGATCACACCCAATGAGAAAACATCGCTGCGGCCATCCAGTCGATGTCCCTCACCACGTGCTTGTTCGGGACTCATGTATGTTGGTGTACCAGCTATGCCTCCCTGCTTAGCGTAATCTTCCTCACGAATTGCCAGGCCGAAGTCCGCAACAAACGGCGATCCGGTGCTCTCCTCAATCAAGATGTTCGCGGGCTTTACGTCGCGATGGATCAACCGCTGTCCATGCGCATAGTGCAAGGCTTCGGCGACCGTTTTCAGCAAGCTGACTAGATCAGTCACTTGGAGACTATTCGATTTCAGCTTGTCTTCCAGAGTTGTGCCTTCGATAAATCTCGATACGACAAAGACGGCTCCCTCGGGAGTTCGGCCCATGTCATACACCGGGACGATATGCGGATGGTTCAGGCTGGCAACAGTGCGAGCCTCTGCCAAATACGTATCGGCATCACAGGAACCTTGAAAGCGCTCCGGCTGCGGCACTTTGATCGCTACTTGGCGTTCCAGTTCGATATCAACTGCCAAGTAAACGCGTCCAAACGCGCCTTGGCCTAGCAGACGCAACATCCGGTATCGAGACGCCAGCATTACTTCACTGGAAGAATTGGGATCGCGACTCACTGTTCGAAATGGATCGGGCGATTCAGGCGCCTTAGAATCGATCGTATGCATCTGTTCCAGAAGGTGACTGGCCAGATGTGGGAACCGATGAACGAGCTCCGGTATATCTGGCGTCGTTTCGCTATCTAGCTCAGCTTTTCGTTCGGTTTTGACCAGGGCGATGATCGCATCAGGATCATTAGCGTACTCCGGGAATCGCTCGAGGTAATCCTCGACTTTCCATGGCTGTGCGGACTTCCAACGCTCTTGCAGATCATGCAAGATGACTTTTAGCTTAGCCTCAGCGGATGATTGGGGACGAGAAGATAGAAACGCAACGAGATCGATGGGGCTTTCGCTCTGAAGATGCTGAAACTCACGGAGTAAATCGTTGGGCATAAAAATCGCACAATTGAATCACTAGCGTACAGTAACCACCGAATATGGCTGTTACTTAAAATCGCCATTGTAGCGTAAAGCCTCGACATATTGCGAGCGAACGAAACTCGGCCCGCGACGGATCGGCCAATCCCAACAACAGAAAAAATGCCCAGCCGAAAAGATTATCGAATGCTGGTCAGTCGTTCGAATCCGGGCGGATAGTCATTTGGGCCTTTGCATTCGAGAACGCAACATCGTAGGACACATATTGCCCAATATGGCCACAATCCAAGCAAACAACGATTCGAATTTCATGGGGGAACAACCAAGATGAAAGACTACCCAAACGCAAAGAGAGTTTGGTGCCGGACATCGTTCCATCCACAATTGCTTCACTTTGACAGTGGGTACAATTCCGGTGGATTTGACGGTGCCGAAACTCGTTCGCGTGTTCCTCAATTGCCTTCTGTGCTGCCGCTTTCTCCGCGGTTAGGCACGTCGGACAAAGACCTTTCGAGAGATCCCGCTTCCAAAGGGAAACTGGTTCCCCGCATTTGCTGCACTTCACTTAAACAACTCCTTAAAATCGGTAGGAAATGACCATAGAAGGATGTTTCAACACCTTCGAGTTGCGCATTAGAGTCAAAGTACCTGCGGACTCACGAAAAAACGCACAATTTGCTCAGGTCCGCTTTATTCGGGCAATAGCCGTGGTCCCTCGGTTTCATACCGGCCTGCGCCGCCTTGGGACCTTTCACCATGACTCCATTTGAGCCAGGTCTTTCGGGAAAAAAGGAATCCTGAGTAGTCCATCCCAAATGTTCCTTCATTGCTCCGCCGGCCTGATCCGCCAAAGAGTGTTCCACCTCCGACGTATCCCACTTGGTGAAATGAATCGGTACTGGGCATAGCAAAGCGTCCAATGCAGAACGGAAATCCAGATCGTCGAAAGTCGTTTTCACAGTATCGCCCTTGTCGAGTACCGCTCGGTGTCTCTTTCCCCCTCGGTCCTGATAGAGGCAATTCGCTTAGGAACAAGTTGGATTCCACTTTGGTGTTTTCCGTTTGCCCATTGAAATCGACTGGAGCCCGCACCTCTCGAATTGCTTCCTCTGAGTGCAGCTTACGGTCATTGGGTGATCGTGTTTTGGGATGAGGATCGGAGGCTTGGGCTGCCATGGATGATTGGATCGCGAGCAAGGCTATAACCAGGAGCTGACAGCATTTCGTCGGCATTTTTGCGTTCTCACACTTCGACACATCCATTGCAATCAAGACCGTTGAAAGAATCGTCACCGCCGGCAGAATCAAACCAATCAAACGCGGTCGCGCCTTGCAAGCGTAAAATCAACTAAAGTCCGCCTATTCGGAACGCCAGTTTAACAAGGAAAAACCTGCCTAATTGGACTAATCAACTTATTTGTAATCGATTTAACCAAGGCGGGCGTCCGATAAAGCCGATGAAATCGATACAGTCCTTCCTTTTTCACATACAACATGAAGTAAATGGGCGAGTTGTGCTCGAGATTTCTCCTCATGCCTATCCAAAAGCAATCTTGACGTTTTTAGCGTTAGGTTTTGCTAGCCTTGCGTGTGGGCAGTCGGAGCCAACTCAAAAACTACCCATCCAGCCTCAAAGTGTAGCGTTGCGAGATGAGAGACTCTCTTTTTTTGACAACGATTCCGAGCCAAAGAGCATTGCGCGACCCGAACTCGACGGATTGTCGCTCCCACCGGAAAGGGATTTCCCTCCAGAAGCACGTCCCTACCAACTGAGTACTTTTCAATCGCCATTGGGTTTCACTGGCCCCTCTACCGTTACGCCGACCGAATCACAAAACACGAGTCATTTTATCCCGCTCGAAGATCGATGGCGCATCGGCTCACCCGATTGGGATCGCTACGGCAAAGGCCATCCCGTCGGGAACGATTACCCATTTGTGAAAGGTGCCTGGTTCGATCCATACAATCAGAATGTTCTCAAAGGTGACTTTCCGATCGCAGGACAGGAGACATTTCTGAAGTTGCAAATCAAACAGCTCAATTTGTTTGAGTATCGGCAAACCCCCATTCCAACTACTCCGTTCGAAGCAACGCAGAATCCATTCCAAAATGAATTTTTTGGAAACCCCAATCAGTTCCTGTTTGCCCAGTACAACTCGGTAGGCTTCGATCTCTTTCATGGTGACGCCGCCTTTAAGCCCGTTGATTGGCGTCTCAAGCTAAACGCCATCTTCAATCAAAATTACCTCCATGTTGAGGAGTTGGCTGTCGTGTCCCCGGATGTCCGGGACGGAAAGAACCGGCACCGAACTTTTTGGGCTCTCGAGGAGTGGTTTTACGAAGCGAAGATCGCTGACATGAGCCCAAACTACGACTTTCTGTCGGTGCGTGCTGGTTCTCAACCATTCACGAGCGATTTCCGCGGCTTTATCTTCTCAGATACCAATCGCGGAGTTCGCGTTTTTGGAAATCGATTGAGCAATCAAGATCAATACAACGTGGTTTGGTTTGACCAAACAGAAAAAGACACGAACAGTTTGCTTAACACCTTCGACGACCGGCATCAAAACACGCTCGTTGCGAACTACTACCGCCAAGACTTCATTTTCCCCGGCTACAACACTGAGCTAAGCTTCCATTACAACAAAGACAAAGCAAGCACGAAGTTCGACAACAATCGTTTCCTCGTGCGTCCGGATCCTGTTGGCGTTTTCGCACCCCATCAAGTCGACGCATACTATCTGGGCTGGGCTGGCAATGGCCACATCAACCGCTACAACGTCAGCCATGCGATGTATTATGCGACCGGCACAGACGAATTGAATCCGATTGCCGGAACTCGGCAAGACATCAGCGCTTTTATGGGTGCACTCGAGTTATCGTACGACCGCGATTGGGCTCGGTTCCGATGTTCGTATTTCTATGCTTCTGGCGACAGCGATCCAAACGATGGTCGGGCGACTGGATTTGATGCGATTTTTGATAACCCTAACTTCGCAGGGGGGGAGTTTAGCTATTGGAATCGTCAGCAGATCAAATTGTTTGGTGTCAATCTCGTTAATCGCCAAAGCATTGTCCCGAATCTCCGAAGCAGCAAATTCCAGGGCCAAACAAACTTCGTCAACCCTGGCATCCAGCTAGTAAATGCAGGCTTTGATGCGGACTTGACTACCAAACTGAAATGGATCAACAACGCTAACTATCTGTGGTTCAATCAAACGGCCTCACTGGAAACGTTAGTATTTCAGAGTCCCATCCGCAATCAAATCGGTCTGGACTTGAGTAGTGGATTTGAATATCGTCCGCTCCTTAATAACAACGTATCCTTTGTTGGCGGTCTTTCGGGGCTCATTGTTGGCAATGGATTTAGGGACTTGTATCAGCCGCTTGAGGGACGTGTGAATAACTTGGCGGCTGGTTTTTTTGAGGCCTCCTTCGAGTACTGAGATATGACAAACTGCCCTTCCGGAACCTTGATTCGTCGGGCGGTGTCAACTTGGTTTTTCGCTACGGCCATTACAATTAGCTTGGCGGAATGCTGGCCATTAGGATGTTTCGCCCAAGCTCCGATTGCGAAAGCTGCGTTGCAGCCGAACGGCAAGTTTCACGCACCTAGCGTTCCCGTACGAAATGGCGAAGATCCGTGGGGTCCCGCCAAAAATCTTGGAGTCGCGGGAAATGAATCCTACCCAATTCCGGATGAACTCGCTCGCGTCGATCTCTTCCGGCAATCGAAACAAGATGAAAGCAACAAAAGCACTTCGTGCGTGACATGCCACTCCAACGTTGGCAATATGCATCCACCCAACACCGTGGCTATCGGGTGTGTGGACTGTCATGGAGGTAATCCGAATGACTTCTCCAAGAAGGGCTCGCACGTTCATCCACGATATCCGGATATGTGGTCCTCGTCTGGTAATCCCGTTCGAAGCTACGCTTTGCTAAATCATGAAAGTCCTGAATTCGTCCGTTTCGTAAATCCGGGCGATCTTCGAGTGGCCCATATCGCATGCGGACAATGCCACGCAAACGAAGTGCTACAGTTGCGGAAAAGCATGATGACGCACGGTTGCATGCTTTGGGGTGCTGCAATCTACAACAATGGTGGCTCGCCAGAGAAGGCGGCTCGCTATGGAGAAAGCTATTCAATGCACGGCAAGCCTCAGCGAATGCAAAATGTCCCTCCCCCGACGCCGTACGAAATCGATCGCAAAGGCATGGTGCCATTCCTCGATCCGTTGCCCCGATTTGAATCCTCTCAGCCCGGAAACATTCTTCGTATCTTCGAACGTGGCGGCCGCTTTAAATCGGAAATTGGAATACCTGAAAGATTGGAAGAGCCAGGACGGCCACGTGAGCGGCTGAGTACTCGCGGCCTTGGTACCGAAAACCGAACGGACCCAGTCTTCATCGGTTTGCAGAAAACTCGACTGCTTGATCCAACTCTCAATTTCCTAGGTACCAATGACCATCCAGGCGACTACCGAAGCAGCGGTTGCAGCGCATGTCACGTTGTCTATGCAAACGATCGTTCGCCAACATCCTCCGGTCCCTTTGCGAAATACGGAAACATGGGCCGGGCAGCAGCGGAGACGGACGATTGGGTAAAAGTGGTCGATCCAACCATTCCGAAACATGAATCGGGCCACCCCATACAGCATACGTTTACCAACAGCATGCCAACCAGTCAGTGTATGGTTTGCCATATGCACCCAGGTACAAACGTTCTCAATTCTTACCTTGGTTATATGTGGTGGGACAACGAAACGGATGGACAATGCATGTACCCCAAAAAACAAAAAGATCCAACCGCGGAGGAGTTGATCCAAGCCTCGATGTCAAACCCAGAGGAGTCAGCTGCCCGCGGACTATGGGGCGATTCCAACTTTTTGAACAATGTGACCGATCTGAACCCGAGCCTAAAACATACGCAATTCGCCGATTTCCATGGTCACGGCTGGGTGTTTCGGGCCGTCTTCAAAAAAGACCGCACTGGCGCTCTTCTAGACTATCAAGGAGCCAAGATCGAGAACCCAACCACACAACACTTGATGGCCTCTGTCGCACCATCCAATGAATTTGAAAAAATTCACGGCAAGCAACGAGATGGTGTGCCTGTACATATGATGGACATTCACATGGAAAAGGGCATGCACTGCGTCGACTGCCATTTCTATCAAGATGGCCACGGCGATACCAAACTCTATGGTGAAGTGCGAGCTGCGATCGAAATCCAATGCATTGACTGCCACGGCGACGCAAAGCAATCGCTCGTTTCCAAAGTAGAGCAACTGGTCCGAGCTGGCCAGCCTGCAAAACTCCCGACGAGCGGACCAGCGTCCGCAAAAGAGCCAACCAATCTGTTGGCACTGCGCACAGCATTCGGCCAGCCTCGTTTTGAAATCAAAACCGAGCCCGGTAAGAAACCCAAGTTGATTCAACGCAGCAATGTCGAAAAGAACTTATCCTGGGAGGTAACACAAACCGCAGACACGATCGATCCTCGAAGCGACGAATACAATCCCAAAAGCCATATGGCTAAAACCGTGCGCATGGATGGCGATGGAATCATGCGCTGGGGCGACCAGCTGCCCGACGAAAAATGTGCTCATCAGAATAGCAATATGAGCTGCATCGCCTGCCATAGCTCTTGGAACCCAAGCTGCTTTGGCTGCCACCTGCCTCAAAAAGCAAACGTGAAAGCTCCCAATTTGCACGGACTGGGCGAAGTCTCGCGAAATCGAATCTCCTATAACTTCCAAACGTTGCGTGACGATGTCTATATGCTCGCACGGGACGGGAACGTCACCGGGAATCGCATCGGTCCGGCTAGAAGCTCCTGCGCAATTCACGTTGGCAGCTACAACGGCAACCGCGAGTCTGTTTACGTTCAACAACAGACCATAAGCGGAGAAGGGCTGAGCGGAATTGCGTTCAGCACCAACGTGCCTCATACCGTACGAGGCGGTCCAGACTGGAATCAATCCGCACCCCATGCACTCCCTGGAATCTCAGAAACCAAATCCTGCACGGATTGCCACGTTTCCGTCAACAATGACAACAACGCAATCACCGCGCAATTGCTCATGCAAGGAACTGGCTACACGAACTTCGTAGGCAAATATTGCTGGGTCGGAGCCGGGGAACACGGGCTAGAAGGAGTCGTAGTCACGGAACAAAGTGAGCCACAGGCTGTCATCGGCAGTACGCTTCACTCGATTGCCTATCCGGAAAACTACAAAGAACACGTCCATCACCACCGCGAACTTGAACACGCACACGAACATCCTGGTCGCGACATTATTGAGACACTGAGTCCGATGTATCGCAAGCCAGAGATTCTTTCATTGCAGCACCGCGGAGAGTTTCTATATGCGGCCTGCGGAGAGGGTGGCTTGCGAGTGTTTGACATTGCCTTCATCGATCACAAAGCGTTCTCGGAGCGGATCACGACAGCTCCTGTATCACCGCTTGGGCAAAAGCTCTACGTGCGTACCAAATTTGCGACCTCCGTGGCTGCTCCGACGACAATCGCTCCCGATCCAACTCGAACGCATCGTCCAGAGAACTTCGAATCCAAGGTTCACCCCTTATATGCCTACATTTACGTCACCGATAAATACGAAGGACTCGTGATGGTTAGCGCGGCGACGTTGCTCGA
>CANHVO010000011.1 GCA_947463915.1 Planctomycetaceae bacterium | reverse complement strand
TAATCCTCTGCGTTGCCAAGTGTTTCGACCTGTAACATCGAAATAGGTTCGGAGCTTACTGAGCCTGAGGCGCTAGCCGATTTCCAGTGGCGTGGCTCGGCTAGCGCCTCAGGCTCAAAAAGAATCAACTGTTTCTTTTCTAGCCACAAAAGAGCACAGAGAACACAAAATGGAATGCCGCCATGTGCGCAACGGAATGATTATAATCCTCTGCGTTGCCAAGTGTTTCGACCTGTAACATCGAAATAGGTTCGGAGCTTACTGAGCCTGAGGCGCTAGCCGATTTCCGGTGGCGTGGCTCGGCTAGCGCCTCAGGCTAATGCGATGCGTTTCGTTTTCCCTTATCATCTTTCTTATAGGAACTAGTCCGTGTCCGAAGAAACTGATCGCCTTGAAAAGCTGTTGCGGGAACTGGTCGCAAAGTTATCTGCCGAGGACATGCAGAGTGCCTCCGTCAGCTCTAGTGAACTTGGCGACCTGCTGACAAAAGCGATGGAAATAGTTGGCGACGCTCGAACCTCTGACTTGCTCGGCTCGAACGCCGCATATACGGATCCAACTCGTGATCTGACGAATCTAACCGAACCAACTCCCGGACTGCAATCAACGCAGCACTGGCAGGAGTTTGTTGGCGGCACGCAGATTGGCCAGCGTTATCAGATCATTCAAAAGTTAGGTGAGGGTGGTATGGGCCAAGTTTGGCTGGCCAACCAAAGCAATCCTGTCAAACGCAAGGTTGCCATCAAGCTGATCAAGACAGGCATGGACAGCAAAGCGGTGCTAAGTCGATTCGAACAGGAACGACAGGCGTTAGCCATGATGGACCATCCGAACATCGCCAAGGTACTGGATGCAGGTGTTACCGAGCAAGGGAATCCTTACTTTGTTATGGAGCTGGTCAACGGTACTGCACTCACCAAGTTCTGCGATACCAACAAATTCACACCGAAACAACGGCTTGAGCTATTCATTCCGATTTGCCATGCAGTACAACACGCACACCAGAAAGGGATCGTCCATCGCGACTTGAAGCCGGCCAATATTCTGGTCGCAATGGTCGATGGAAATCCAACTCCGAAAATCATCGACTTCGGCGTGGCCAAAGCAACTGGCGGCAAGATCACGGATTCGAGCATGTCGACTCAACTGGGTGCGATTATCGGCACGTTGGAGTACATGTCACCCGAGCAAGCAGGGCTCTCGACAGAAGACATCGATACACGGTCCGATATCTATTCACTGGGGGTCATTCTCTACGAACTTCTAACGGGGCTTCGTCCCTTTGACAGCAACCGATTGCAGAAAGCCCTCTTGGCCGAGCTGCACCGAATCATCCATGAAGAAGTTCCCTCGAAACCGAGCACACGCGTTTCCTCCGCGGAGGGAGCCGATTCATTAGCCCTCTGCAGAATGACAGAACCCAAGAAGCTAGCTGCGATGTTGCGTGGAGAACTCGACTGGATCGTCATGAAGTGCCTCGAGAAGAGTCGCGATCGACGGTACGAAACAGCCAACGCCCTCTGCCGAGATCTGCAACGCTTCTTGGCCGATGAACCGATCGAAGCTCGCCCTCCCAGCTTTGGTTACCTGGCGGGAAAGTTTTTGCAGCGCAATAAGGCGGCCGCCGGTGCTACGTTGCTCATCGCCGTTTGTCTCATACTCGGAGTGATCGGTACGACACTGGGCCGGTGGGAGGCACAAGCGCAGCGCGATGTCGCCAAGCTCGCACTGGAGGACGAGGCAAAACAGAGACAAGAAGCAGATCGTCAACGGCTAAGTGCCGAAGCGGCTGCCGAGGCTGAGAGGCTAGCACGTGAGCAAGAACAAAAAAGATTGCAACAAGTATTGAAGTCCAATACAGCACTAGCATCGATCTTCAAGGTGCTAAATCCTTTTGAAAAAGCCGATGACGACCAACCGCTCAACATTGTGCTTGGCGAACAACTCGTCCAAGTCACCAACGATTTGGAGGCAGGAACTCTTGGTGACCCGGTCGCAATCGCCGGTTTGCAAGTTACGTTAGGCAAAGCGCTGTATTACCTAGGCTATCCTCAAGAGGCATTGCGACTATTTCGTACGGCGGTGGGCATTTACGATTCGAATCGGTTGCTGGATTCGACCGACGGTGGCGAGGCCCGATCGAACTTAGCCGCTACCTATCGCGAAACAATCGGACCATCGGAAGCCCTGCCACTGTTAGAGGCCGAGCTGCAAGGTAGGACCAAGCGACTGGGACCGAACGATGAATCCATTGCGACTGTGCTGGAGCAGATGGGGCTTTGCTATCGGGATCTCGATAAGCACAAGCAAGCGATGGAATTGCATCAGGAAGCTTTGAGGATTCGAACCGCGAAGCTTGGCGAAGATCATCCGCGGACCCTTAACAGCCAAAGCAATTTGGCCGAAGCCTACAGTCTTCTTGGCAAGACGGAGCTGGCCCTTCCCTTGTTTGAACGCGCCTCGATAGAACGTCCCAACGCAAACGACTTCGATTCGCTTGAACGGATGAGTAGCCTTGCGAGCCAATACCTACAAAATCAAGAGGGGAAGAAAGCGTTAGAAATCTACCAAAGCATATTCAATCGACGAAAAGAGCTGCTCGGTGCTTCGCACCCAGGAACCCTAAGGAGCATGTATTCCGTTGCCAATAGCCTCCGCGATTTAGGGGAAACGGATTCCGCAATTTCGTTGACCCAGGAATTGAATCAACTCGTACAGAAAAGATTTGGTCAAAAGCATCCGCAAACGCTGGATGCCAAATTTCTGCTTGCACTGCTCTTAAACGAAAAAGAGCAATTCGACACAGCCATTCCCATGATCGAACAAGCGTGCAACTCGCAGAAGTTGCTCTCAGGGGAAAAGAGCAAAGCCAGCCTTAAGTACATGGTCTCTCTAGCTCGGACTTATTCCGATGCTGGACGTCATGCGGAGGGGATCGAATTGCAGAAGGAAACTCTCCATAATCTAAGCCAAACGTATGGTGCGAACCACCGCGAAGCCTTGGCAAGCAAAAATCAGCTTGCAGTTCAGTACAGCATGGCCTCGAAACTCGACGATGCACTAACGACAGCTCGGGAGCTAGTCGAAACGAGCGAAAAAGTACTTGGGTCAAAGCACGCAGATACGCTAGTCTACACAAGCAACCTTGCAGGTTTCCTGAGCGATTCCCAAGGGCCCTTGGCGGCGATCGAGGTTCTGCAGTCATTAATCCATCGCAAACGGGAGCAGTACGGAAACGAACATGTCAGTACGATCTCCAGTCTATCGGACCTCGCATTTGCATTCGATCGAGCCAAACAGCCAGACAAGGCTCTTGATATTTACGAAGAGGTTTACCGCTTAAGCATTGCAGCCCTTGGTCCAGATCATCTGAGCACGCTGACCCGAGCCAATAATTTGGCGTACACCTATCAAGAGACTGGCGACGAGCCAAAGGCGAGATCGCTCTTTCAGCACCTCGTCGATCGCTACTCGGTTATCCGCGAACGAGAAGGTGTTAATGCGCTCGATCTACAGAAGAGACTCGCAAATGCACTGTCAAGACTAGGGCGACACGAAGAAGCGAATCAATTGCATAAGGCGCGAATTCAACACTTATCTTCTACCGCTGGACCGGAGGCGCCGGTCACATTAACCGCTATGAACGCGTACGCTCGAGGCCTGACCGTTGCTAGAGAATACGCTGAAGCGCTTAATGTTTTTCAGAAGGTTTTCAAGGGAAGGAAAGAGGCTCTCGGGAAGGAACACTACGATACCTTGCTTGCCATGAATAACCTAGCGATTGCGTTCGACAATTTGGAGCGAAGTGCCGAGGCGATTCCGATCCACCGAGAGATTCTGCGAATTCGACAACGCGTACTTGGGCATGCGCATGATGAAACCATAGAAACGATGCGGCGACTTGCGAGTTCTCTCGAACAGGATGGCAAAATCGAAGAATCGCTTTCATACTACTTGACTGCGCTTCGACTCAATACCGAACTCTTTGGCGCAGCAGCGAGACCGTCTCTGTCCAGTATGCTAGACGTGGCATTTGTTTACTGCCGTATGAAGCGATTTGATGAAGCGATTAAAGTCCTTGAGCCGTGCCTAGAGTTGACACAAAACGTTTTTGGCGTCGACCATACTCGTACAATCGAAACCAAGGGGTTGCTCGGAGAGTTGTACCATCAACTGCGAAAACTTGATGAAGCGTTGCCACTGTTGCAGGAAAGTCTCGCGTGGCGAGAAAAGAATCTCGGAGACTCGAATCGCCAGACGATTGCGAGTATGACTCGATTGGCGAGCTTTTATGATGATGTAGGCAAGCCGCTGATTGCCGAGCAATACTACGAGCGCGCCTTGCGCAATCTCAAGCAGCTCCTTGGGCCGAAGCATCGCGGGGTGATCGCGATCATGAATGACTATTCTCTTGTGTACCGCGAAGTTGGCAAGGTCAGAGAATGCATTGCGATGACGGAAGAAACGTATCGGTTATCCACGGAGGTGAATGGACCGAATGCCCTGCCAACAACCCAAGCGATGTACCATTTGGTTTCCTTGTATCGCGACAACGGCAAGCCCGAAGAATCATTCCAAATACTCAAAAAGCTCGTTAGCCTTCGAGCTCAAATCGAGGATAAAAATCTGTCGACGGCATGTTTAGCGATGTACGGATTAAGGTTGCTCGAAAGAGAGCAATGGAGCGATGCGGAGCCCATCATCCGCGAGTGCCTCGCCATTCGGGAGGGAGCGGACCCTAGCAATTGGACGACTTCGAACACTCGCTCGATGCTGGGCGGCTCCCTGTTGGGTCAAAAGAAATACGTAGAAGCCAAGAGCTTCCTTGAACAAGGCTACGCCGAACTGGTGGAACACTTGAAATCGACAAGCGTACTTCGGTTACGAGAGGCAATTCATCAGCGCACACGCGATTGCGTCGGTTGGCTCATCAAGTTATGCGATGAAACAAACGATACCGGTCAGAAGGAAAAGTGGACCAAAATCCTGTCGGAGCTAAACGAGGAGTTTAAGGAATCCAAATAAGTAAAGTAGGTTCTAAACGCAGGGTTCCCGTTTTTGGGTTTGACTGCTATTGAGCCTGAGGCGGTAGCCGAGCTTTAGATTCAGTCCGCTAACGTCTCAGGCTGGGCTATTAGACGTTTGCTATCGCCGCGCATCGAGAGTAGAGCGATTGTCCTCAATCGCTTTGCAAGCACTTTGCACTTGCTTTGCGAGAACTGACCTGAAGCGATTTGAGCTTTGATCAGCTTCCGATGTGAATTATCTCACGAGATTCCACTACTTGCTAACTCAACGTCATTTGGGCTTTGCCCCTAAAGCAAGTTACGCTGCTCCAAAACGCGAAGGCGGGCTGAGCGAATGTCCAATTCACTAACTCGCGCTTCGTGCTATTCCGATAGCCAGTAAGCCTACTTGGGGGATAGCGTAGAAGGGCTTCACTGCTTTCCGCGTGGCATCCATGCCCGCGGAAATGGTGTCTATCTTAAAATTGGCTGGACCTACTTGTCGCTGCACGAGGCACTGAAATTAGTAATTCCGAACAAGACATCGAACGCAGTGGCAGAATCGATGGAACCGGTCGCTGTTTCGTTGCCAGCGGATTCGAAGCGATCAAGGTTCTCGTACAGAACTTGCTGCTCGACTTCGAGTTTCTTTTCCAGTGCATCTGCGAGCACAATCGCTCGTTGGATGTCATCGTCGCTCGGAAGCGAGTTGCCACCGTTACGGAACTTAATGGTTTCCGCAACCGTTTCGATGCTCTGCAAACGAGTCTCGAGTTTCGCGATCACGTTCTTGCGATCATGAATGGCGTTCTCCAGTAGTCCCATGTTCTTTTCTAACTCAGCAACCGCGGTTTTCTTTGACTCAAGCAACTCATTGCTGAGCCGATAAGCATCCAAGCGGCGATTCAGTTCTACGCCTAGATTGGCGGTATTGGAGGTACTAACCATGTGAACATTTGAGCCACCAGGTAGACGGCTACGAATTGCCGCCATTTCGTTTTTTTCCGCGTTAAGCTTGGTGGAAAGCTTTTCGATGGCAGCCTTTCCTCGTTTTACGTCGACCGAAAATTCCGCAAACTTGCGTTGACTGTCGATCATCGCCTTTTTGGCGTCGTCGGTCATCAACTGAAGCTTGGCCTTTTTAACGCTGAACGGAATTTGTCCGTCGATTGCTTCGAGAGCTCCATTGCGTCCTACGCGAAAATAGTCCCATGCGTCGCGTGTCCCGACCAACGCTAACGCCGCACCCGCGACCAAGATTACCCCTACAAATATTGTCTTCATCAGATACTCCAATCAAGTCACTAAACCACAATGTCAATGGAAACAACGCACTTTGCTCGTTCCCTTCCAATGAGCTAACGAGGGAGCGTGCAACTTATTCCTAGGAAGTTCTGGATTTCCAAGTCGCTGCTATTTTCCAGCAAAAATTGCAGGATGCCTGGCTGATGCCGCTAGGCAACGTGCTCACGTATTTTGGAACAAGTAATCCCGGCAGGTAAAAAACGTACAACGCCCGCCGAATATTCTTTGAATCATAAAGATCGAGGAATTCTGGCGGATGCGCGACTTTACGCAAGGAGAGTGGTCGAATAGGATTTACCGCAAATTCCGAAGGATGATCGAAGCACTTTTTCTTGAGGGTCGCATGCAAGACGTTGTACAGTCGAACGTTTTACGTCGATTTATTGTTCCGTTGTTGTTTGCGTTTAGCTTAGCCGATCAAAAAACGGTTAGTGCGAACGAGCCAGACGTTTTGGCCCAACAAGCGGGCCAGATTTTGAATCGCTACTGCTCCCGATGCCATAACGGCGAGGGTTCTGATTCTGGATATGCTTTTAACGTACGAAACACCGAGAGTCTGGTTGGAGAGGGAGTTGTCGTAGCGAAAGATGCGGCTTCGTCGCAACTCTACCGCGATCTCGAAAATGGCCGAATGCCCCCGAAGAACCAGCCTCACTTACCCAAGCCATCGCCGGCGGAAGCACTCATCGTCAAAAATTGGATCGAGGCTGGGGCTGCATCCATCCCCAAGCCCGAAAAGCGAACACCGTTCGTTAGCATCAAAGATAACCTGACTGCTATTCAAGGTCATTTCTCGAAGTTAACGGGGGCGCAGCGAAGAACAACACGATACTTCACGCTGACGAATCTCTGGAACGATTCCTCGGTAGATGACGATCACCTTCGCAACGTACGCGCCGGACTTTCTAAAGTACTTAACAGTCTCTCGTGGGCCCCCGAAGTCGTTTTGCCCGAGGCAGTCGATGAGCATGGGATTGTTTACGCCGTGGACATTTCAAAACTGCAGTGGACTAGCGAACATTGGGGCGCATTGGTCAAAGAGTATCCGTATGGTCTAAGTTACGGTTCACACCCAGATCGTGAACTAAAGAAAGTGGATGACGCGTTGTTTGCAATTTCTGCAAGTTCGGCAGCTGCACGGCTTCATTTGAGAGCGGATTGGTTTATTAGCACCGCGACGAAACCGCGTCTCTACCATAAACTCCTTTACGAACTTGTCCTGCCGGACCTTATTGAGCGAAAAGACGATCCAACTTTGCCGGCGAATCCAAAAAAGATGACAGACTTAGACCTTGAGAAATTTTTGGGCGTTGATGTTTCGGAAAATTTGTTTGGAACCGGCGGAAAAAGTGTCGTCCGTTCCGGATTCACTCAGAGCGGTATCTCTGGACAAAATCGAATGCTAGAGGTCCATGAGATCTCAAAAGAGCGATACTACTGGAAGAGCTATGATTTTTTGGCCAGTACACGTGAGTCGATTTTATCCGAATTCCCTCTTGGCCCTGTCAATGCAAAGAATCCCCTTTCTGATTTTGCCTTCCGTCATGATGGAGGCGAGATGATATTCACTCTTCCTAACGGGATGCAGGGTTACCTCCTGGCTGCGGCTTCTGGTCTCCGGCTCGATGCCGGACCGATTGAGATTGTTGGGGACTCGCTTCGTACGTCTGGCACGCAAGCAATCGTTACGGGGCTTTCTTGCATTGCCTGCCACCGTGTCGGAATGGTGGAGCCGCCCAATGACGAAATCCGTGACTTTGCGTCGGTTTTCGGTTCTGCGCGCGATCGCGTTGAACAGCTATACCGTCCCAAGGAGGATATGTCGGAGTTAATCTCTTCGATTCAAGGGGCGTTCAAAAAGAGTTGCGAACAAGCAACGGCTTCCTTCCTCGTTTTAGAGAAGGGACAAAAACTCGAATTCGATCGCTTTCAAGAACCTGTAGCGGAAGTGAGTCGCCGCTTTTTGCTGGAGCCGCTCAATATTGAGACGGTAGCTTGCGAATTGGATGAGAGTAATCCCGAAACTTTACTAAGTGTTTTGAAAAAGTCTCGCACGCTACGCGGTCTCGGGCTAAACGTGCTGACCCGTGATAATGGTGTGATTAAGCGAGACGCTTGGGAAAGCCGTCGTGGTTTTTCGCTCATGCAAGAAATGGCGAGGGAGCTGAGTTTTGGTCCACTGTAACGCTGATTGTTCTAGCGCGAACCAAACCGGCCCGTTTCACCATAATCGTTTATCGAATTAACCAGGGAGTTCATCGGAATGTTGATCATTCAAAGAGCCTTAGTCGCTTCGCTTGTCGTAGTCTACGCCCTTGGGTTTTCTATCACTGAAGCGGCAGACCCGCCATCGATGCCTTTCGAAGGACAGATGGCATCCTTGTGTTTTGATATCGCTAAGGCCATGGAACAAGATCCCATTCTTAGCGAGCACAAAAAGTTTCGTATCGGCCGAGTGGTTTGCGACCAATCACGCGACATTAATTTTGAGCCGAGAATTGTTCGCGATCTTGAGAAGACACTCGAAAAGTTCGTCGATGAAAAGTCCAAAATCGCGTTGGTCGGGAAGTACCAGTTTGTGGAGTCCGAATCCGCTGACAATGCGGGTTTTGAAGTCCTCGTAATCAAATTGACTTTTGTTGATAGCAAAGGACGAGAACTTGGTACGTTCAGTGCTGTTCGGGAAATCAATAGCAGTGCAGATATCGCCGTGGCTGCAGGAGTAACTATCTCCTTTGAGTCTAAGGCAACGGAGTCGAAGCCGACATTTCAGGAACGGAACAAACTAGTAAGCAATGCCTTTGAATCACCATCTTTTGGATTGATCGAGGGGAGCAAAACACAAGTAACAACGCCTAGTGGCAATCGATATGCTGTTGAAATCATTAAAGGCCCCATCGTAAGCAAGGAAGCGAAGAGGGAAAATGTCGCGGCTGGAATGAAACCTATAGCGCCGATCGAAAAAAGGGGGCATGCTTATGTGCCAATCGGAATTGGTGAAGCATACGCATTCCATATTTACAATTACGATTCCGAAAAAGCAGTGCTCGCAAAGATTCGAATTGATGGACTAGACTCAATCAACACGTTCAATGAAGATGTTGCGGTCGACGCAAATGGAGTGACAAGTCCGATTCTTTACGCTGGTTACACACTTCCTGCCGCCCCGCGTAACGGTCACGCTTTATTTGGGGTTTATGGCTGGCTGAGAACGACCAAGGAAAAAGCCGAAGAGAGTGCTTATGAATTTGTGGTCAACAAGTTCGGTGAGGGAGTTGCTTCAAAACGAATGGCAACGAGCGGAGTTGGCGTGATCACCGTTGAGTTTTATGAGGAACTAAAAGTCGGTGCCAACGCGCGGGGTGTCGGAGATAAGGGCGAAACTGGCAAGGGCCAAGCCATCAAGCTAAATTTAAAAGTTGTCAACTTAAAGACGGTCAAAGACCCGACGGCCATTATTTCGATCCGATACAACGATCCAAACGGGTTGCAATAACGGGTTCGAGTTGCGACAAAAAGTTCGAGATTTGCGGTCACCCCTCGATTCCGCAACTCCAACCGCTCGTTCGACGAATGGGGCCCCCTGAATTGATGAAAAATGGCGACAACTGATGGCTTACCCCGATCACGAGCTAGGCAGTAATCTAAGTCTTGCCGTTGTTTCGGAATCGCCAGCCTTACGGAATCGAGGACTTCCGTCGTTCCATTGAGATACCGTAGGGCGCTATTGAACCGGAGGCGATAGCCGATTCGCAGCGGCATGACTCGGGATAATGCCTCCAACGCAGGGAATTGCCAAGGCAAATGGAAGTTACATCTTTTTTGTCGAAAATACTAGGAATAAAGTTTGCAGGGCATCGTTATCTTAGCAGTGCAGATTCGCAAGTCACAATAAGGCACTCTTCGTAACCAAATCAAATTCAATCCAATTTCGCTTTCGAACCACAGCTTTAAACATGGCAATCCAACGCAGATCATTCCTAGTAGCTGTCTCCGGACTTCTTTCGATTCCATTCCAATCGGTTTCCCTTGCATTTGATCCAATGGACCCGAAGCCTGTTTCATTCAATGGGCAATTGACGTCAATTTGCGATGAAATAAGAACGCTTATGGCCAAGGACCCGATTCTTGCTGAGCTCAAGACGCTAAAAATTGGACGTGTCGTTTCCCTTTTCTCGCCCGATGTCAACTTCGAGCCCGCGATTCTGCGCGAGCTTCGATTGCAACTTTCGAGCATTGTCAACGACCAATCGAACCTTGTGCTTTTTGGTGAGTACCAGATCGTGGAATCAGAAACAGCGGACAACAAGGGATTGCAAGTCGTCGTGTTGAAGTTAACTCTTCGCAACCGGAAAGGTTCCGAGATTGCGCAGGTTGTAGGTGACGTGAAAGTCACGACGGCTCCTTCGGATGCACCCAAAGACTTTCATTTTGAGCGAGAGATCAGCAATAACAGCGACATTGCTCAGATCATGGGTGCCACAGTGAAGTTGGATTCGAAGGCCTCGTTTGCGTCCAACAACAAGCTTGTCAGCGAAGCGATCCCTAATCCATCCCTTAATCCTTCAAGTCGACCTCATTTTGGCCTTATCAAGGACACTCGGGTAACAACCGTAGACGGGACCCGATACGGTGTCGAAATCATAAAGCGAGAGAAGACTCCACAAGAGAAAAGTGGCAAAAAGAGTGACGGAGACACAAAACTGCCGATGAGTCCAGTCAGACCAATAGCGGTTCGAGGTCTTGCCTACGTTCCCATTCTGATCGACGAGGTTTTTGCCATCCGGATCTTCAATTACGACAATACGAAAGGGGTCTTAGCTCGAATCAAAATCGATGGTTTAGATGTTCTTAATACCTATAACGATGATGGCGTGGAGTATCCAGGTTACGTTTTGAATGCTGCCAAGGAGGATGGCAGCCCATCTTCTTCGACCATTCAAGGCTGGCTAAGGACGTTGAATTCGAAGGACGAATCAAAACTAGGCAGCGATGACAAGGCCAATTCGTACCAGTTCGTCATCAACGAACTTGGTAAAGGCAGTGCGACGGAAAAAGGTGTCGCCTCTGGCGTCGGCGTCATCACGGTATCATTTTTTGAGGAGCTTGTACTTGGCAAATCAAGAAGCGCCTCCGGGCAAGGGGAAGCAGCCCGTGGGCAGGAGATAGATGTCATATACAAGACAGCTAGTATTAACGCGGTGAAAGAGCCGACCGAAGTGATCTCCGTTCGCTACAACGAGCCAACAGGGGTTCAGTAACACTGCTTTCAGTAACCTAGTAGAGCGAAAGGCAGTTGTTAGCATGTGGCTTTAGCCGAGCAACGCCGCTGAAAATCGGCTAGCGTACCAGGCTCATCGAAGATTCAAAAACTATCGTTGCTGCATAATTCAACACTCGCAGCGTCAAGGTTTTCGAATTTCGTATGCCATTTCCAAGCCAATCGAAGTGCGTAATGTATTTCGCTACCAATGAAAGGGTTGACGAACAGGGTGGGTGAGACTTCAAGCCGATTTTCCGTTTCGTGGCTCGGCTAGCGCCTCAGTGTCAATAATTTCGTTCGACAGATTCAAATTGGATCGTGCAGTTCGAAAATTTTTGGGAATGAACAGCCGGTGAACGCGTTCAATGGGAGTCAGCTAACTTTTACCACCACTCCAAATCCAGACGCGACCGGAAAAAATCATGTGCAAAGCAGTTCAGAAGGGTGTTTTGCATGGCTGTTTGCAAACCAGCAACGGGGGACTACAGACGCCGATTCTCATTTCAAGCTTTTTTGAACGCAGTTGTCGACGAAAGTTCTGTCCAAAATTGGCCTTACACCAGTTACATGGATTCCGGCCTGTCCGAACAAATGCGCCGCTACTTGAGTATACTAGAGCCCAAACATCCCCGTTTGCTTTCATCGTTGCGGCTCCATCGTTCACCGCTGATCGAAAGTGGATTTTTACGGTGTCAGACGAATCGAATTTGATGTCCACAATCGCAAATGACTTGCTCGCTCTATTTGAAGCCAACCGATTGGCAGTTTATCGTTTTTTGCGTTCACGGGGCATCGACGAAGATCAGGCCCAAAGTATCCTTCAGGATGTTTGGATCAAGGCGCAAGTAGCGGTTGAGAAGGGAAAGCAGATTAACCGCAGTTGGCTCTTCTCTGCGGCCAAGAATCTATTTATCGATCAGTACCGAACTCAGCAGCGTCGTCGAACGCTTTCATTCGAGGACGTGGGCTCTCTAGACGCTCCGCTTGACCCGCAAGCCGTCGATCCAGCGCCAAGCGATGGCTGGAAGCACGAGGAACTGCAAATTGCGATTCGGGAATGCAAGCGACGACTGCCCGAAAGTCAGCAGCAAGCGCTCGACCTAAAGTTCTTTGAAGGCTTGGAATACTCGAAGATTCAAGAGATTATGGACAGGAGCTATCAAGCCTGTGTGAAGTTGGTTTTTATGGCCAAGCAAAACATGGAACAGTGCCTTAGGTCAAAAGGGGTCGTTGAATCATGAGCTTGCCACGCAATGACGCACCAGTTTCACGCGTCTTAGTTTTCACCATGCCAGATGAGGGTACGCCAATTGATTTTGCGCGGTGGCTCGAAACGCGACTCACTGAGCCAGATTTCCATCAATTGATCGCTGAGCTGGAATCCGTGAGAGCCTACGTTCACCCTGAGGATGATGTCACAAATCCGGCATCGATTCAGACACTCGAAAACTTACTAGGAGAGCAGGTTTCAGAAGTCCTCGAGAAAGGACTGAGCATTCTTTCTGTAGATGATCACAAAGCAAAGTTGCAGGCACTCTACAGCAACACGATTGCATTGGAGGAACTTCATTTTCGAATTTACGCAGAAGGTGGAGAGTACTGGCAGAAGAAAATAGAGTCTGCGGCATCCGTTAGCGCTGCGATGCCAACGAAGGAGACGAAGCTTCTAACAAATACAGTTGCAGTCGTGAGCACCGAATCCAAAGCGGTCTCTGCAGAAACAGAAAGGACGCAATTGGGCAAGCAACGCTCGGTGTCCCTTGCGTCGCGAAATCAATCGTGGGTTTGGCCAGCAGCGATGAGCGCTATATGTAGCGCTGCAGCGGTTTTTGCAGTGATGATTAATTTGCCCAAAGAACCTTATCGCGAGCAATTCGCATGTCAATGGTCGGCAGCCGAACTTAGAAAATCAACCGCGAGCAAAGATTTTTTCCGGAAGGTAACTTATTTGGCTGCGTGGCCTGAGGAGCCTCAAAAAGACGCTGCCACATTAGCAAGAGAAATTGCTCATTATCGTTCCGCGTGTTCTGAGTTGATCATGTCGGATTTTAAGGTGTTGTCCGCCGCAGATCAGAAATTCTTTCGTGATCGATGCATAGCATGGTCGAGCAAATTCGACGCACAGTTACTTCGGATCGAAAAAGATGGAGATGCGGCGGTAAAGGAAGTGCATATCGCGGTTGGTGACATCATCAAACAGCTGAAGAAAACGCTTAAAGAAAAGACGGACTCGGTCGGTTAGGTCAACGATTCGGTGTAAATGTTGGCGTGACAAGTTCTATTTGAGCCTGAGGCGCTAGCCGATTTCCGGTGTTTAACTCGGCTAGCGTCTCAGGCTCAAGTCAATCCGTACTATTCAAGTCGCCGCTCGACTAAGGCGAGCGTCAGGAGAGAACATGCTGCAATTCGTAGCTGGATTCGCCAGTATTCAGAACGTTCTGAATTTTAGCGAATCCAGCTACGGTAGTTTTCAGCCCGCCGTAGTGTGTTCAAGTCAACAAGCCTAAAAATGCTTCGTCGTTCTTCCTCTGCTACCAGTCGTTATACGCCGCCGAAATGATCGCGAGGCCGATCGGCTAAGCTGGATCTTATGACTTCAAGCGAATCAAGTGGAAAGACTGGTCGGCGAATACGACGATAGTCAAACGATTTCAAATTGGACGAACAGGGCCCTGGTGTATCGATCCAATATTGCCTCGTCGCAATCGGATCGTATGCCGCGCGATGTGCGACGGCAGCCTTAACAATTACAAAACGAAAACTCTTGGGGTCAAGTCCAACATGCATATACTGTCCCAAGTCCATGGGCGGAGTCTTTATGGTAGTTGCCAAGATTGTAGCGCTGCGATGTTGAACAATAACGCAAGGCCCCATATCGAAGTAGTCTCCTACTGCAGATGCGAGATGACTTTGTTTGTCACTCAGTTCAAAGCGACCATTGGGATGAACACTTACCAGTTCGAATTCACCTTCGATCGGTGGGCCTGACATCCGATTTTTCTTGGCGCCAAGCGATCGAGCGTACTTGCCTCCAACTCGCTCGTTCGCAAAAGATAGAACAAACTCCGCATCCGCGATACAAGCTAGCACACCGGGAAACTTGTTGTCCAGCAACAGTCGCAGCAATGCCACGCCGTCACCCGGCGCGCCCCCTCCAATGTTCTCCGATGGCTCGACTAAAACGGTAAGTCCATCGATCTTGGATGTGGACTCAAGGTCGCGAAGTCGTTGCATGACTACATGTGAGGCTTCGTCTTGTCCTTGTCCTTGGTCTGCGAGTTCCAAAGCTGCTTCGGCAAGTCGGCGTAGATGGGGTTGTACGGAGATGTCGTTCGATTCAGCAACCAATGAGAAGCTCAAGCCCGCATCATATACATCGGAAAAGCCGAAACCGGCATTGACGTTGACGACCAGAACGTTGGGGTCCGATGATTCGATTTGGCGGGCAATGCCCAGCAAGTGATTCATCGGATTGTTGGCCGTACCTGTTGCCGTAGGTGGCCAAACGATCGGGGTCGGCTGCCAATGGTGTTGCGGGACCACTCCTGTCTCGAAATAACGAGACAACATCTTAGCCGCGCGAATCGCAGCTTGCCTCGCATCGATATGCGGATTCTCTCTATAGGAGACCAAGCATTGAGACAGGTTCACCATGGCTTTGGACACGTTGGCGTGCAAGTCATAGACGCCGTAGATTGGGAGCGAGGTCGCGTTGGGGAGCTTGCGAATGCGACTCAAGAATTCCCCTTCGACATCCTCCAATCGATCGGTCACGCAAGCCCCATGCAAAACGAGATAGATGGCATCGATACCTTGCGAGAGCGGTTCGGTTGCCAAGGCTACGAAGCGATTCCAAAACAACTCGAAGACATCATGATCGATCGTGCCACTTGGGAACGCATGAGCATCAACGGTCGGTATGATTTCCCAGCCTTGTTGTTGTGCGTACTCGAGCACACCACCCAGCGGGGACGAATCGCCACGCGACTCGAGTAGCTCACTCCCTTCCCGGAATCCAAATAGGTCGCGACCCGTTGGCTCTTGGATAAAACTGTGGGTCTCGTGAAAAAAACGAGCGACGAGAACTCGCTTGCTGGACATCATGGATAAGATTCCTGTCTTATGGCTTTGGGTTGGAGGGAACAAGACCGAAGATGCTTTGAAAAAACATTGGACGCCTTTTTTGGGCATCGAAATTGTCCGCTTTTTGAGTAACAAAGGCCTGATGAGGCCGTCCTACGAATAAATCCACAGCCTCGAAGGGATAGCAAATCCTCTACCGGGGGAGCTTTGCCGGCGTTAGCCGCGTTTTGTTTTACAGGGATTTAACGTCACCCTCCCTTTAAAGTCACCCTCCCTCGGGGAGGGTCGGGCCTTCGGCACGGGGAGGGTGAACTGACTTGCGGAATAGTTGTTGGCACCTCACCCTCCCCTTGCTACGCTCGAACCTCCCAGCGGGAGGGTGTCTAAACCGGTCTCTCTCCCCCAGAGGTCTACAAGGGGCGGTGGGAGCTTGGTCAAATAGATATGGGTAATGGCAAGGCAGCTTTGCCCCGATTGAAAATCGATTCGGATCGCATTAGCCCGACCTAATTTCAACTATCGGTATTGTAACACGCCATTCCCTCGCTAATTGCATTCCGTCTGGCAGAATACTATATTCCGTTTTATGGAATCCGCGCACATTGCCAAATTGTTCGCCATCCTCAAGGCTACGTCGGGCAATCCGCAAGGTAAATCCTTAGCAGAATTGGCTGCCGAAGTCGGGTTGGCCAAATCCACCGCGCTTCGACTCTTGCAGTCGCTGTGTTCGCTTGGGTATATGGCCAACGAAGGTTCGGGCATCTACAAACAGACTCCCTTGTTTCGCCAATTGGCCAGCGGTTTCGATGACCAGTTTCTGATTCGCTCGGCCCAGCCGCACATGATGGAGTTGCAGCGAGAGACCGAGGAAACAGTCAATCTTAGCGAAGATAGAGCTGAAGTCAGAGTCGAAGCCATGACCGAAGTTACGTTGGCAATGGCTAGACATGAGTTGTCTGTTCCGTTGCTTTGCGATGTGTTGGATGCGCTCGGTTATCGAAATCAGTCACCTCGCACATCTTTTTCGCATTTGACAGATCCTCGCGACGATTCATCGCGCATGCTGGTTGGATATGCCAAGACTACGCTTTGGGCTGACATGGCGCATGTCGATCCCGATCCTTATGTATTGGAACTTGCGGCGGTCGACTCGTGTAGACCGGACGATATCATTGTGTGCGCGGCTGGCGGGTCCATGCGATCTGGGATTTGGGGCGAGTTGCTGAGTACTGCAGCCCGCAATCGAGGTGTGGCTGGCGTGATCGTGGATGGTGCTGTTCGAGATGTAGCCAAGATGAGGTCGATGGGTTTTCCTGTCTATGGACTTGGCACATCTCCATACGATAGCCGAGATCGGCAGCGAGTCATCGACGTGGATGTAACCGTTGAGATCCAAGGTGTTGCAATCGAGTCGGGGGACTTGGTGGCCGTAGATGAAGATGGCATGGTTGTGGTCCCCAGGTTAGTTATCGGTCAAATCCTTTCGGCCGCTTGGAAGAAGGCTCATGACGAGAATCAAGTGCGAGATGCCATTCAAAACGGGATGACCGCCACAGCAGCTTTTCAAAAGTTTGGAGTTCTTTGAGCGATATCGAATCCGTGTTTTGCGGCAATGCAGGATGAACTGCGGAGAATAAAGGGTTCTGATTTTGAGGTAGTTGTACCGCCTACGGGATACCAACCACCGAAATGATCACGATTCTTATCCGCGGCACGCAGCGCAGCCTACGTAAATAAAGGAAAACGACAGAATGCTGGATAAATCAACCGTTCGCGCTCGTTACCCTTGGTCACTCACCCGCTGTTCCGGTCACTCACCCGCAGTTGGAGAAGCGAAAGGCAATGAAGTAGCTTTGAGGTCGAATCCAGGGTAGAATTGAAGTCCTCTCCATTGCTTTCCTCCGACGCTTTCCTCAAGCGTTTCCCGCCATTTGTACCCGCCTCGCTGATCGAAGTCCACTTGTATGCATTTTCGAATAGCATCTTTACTTGCGCCGCTGCTGTTTCTGTCTATGAATCATTTCCTATTGGCGCAGGAGACCTTAACGCAATCCGTTGACTTAGCCGGTATTGAATTCTTCGAAGAGAAGATTCGGCCGGTGTTGCTTCAACACTGTTACGAGTGCCATTCCACAGAAGCCAAAAAAATCCAAGGCGGGTTGCTATTGGATACACGCGCTGCGACTTACCAAGGAGGCGATTCTGGACCAGCCGTTGTTCCGAAGGATACCAGCAAGAGCCTATTGATAGACGCATTGCAGCATAAGGGGTTCGAGATGCCACCGAAAGGGAAGCTTCCAGAATCGGTGATTGCCAACTTTGTAAAATGGGTCGAAATGGGCGCACCCGATCCGCGTGATGGTAGTAAGGTCACCCGCGCAATCGACTTCGACGAGGCCCGAAAACATTGGGCCTATCAGCCAGTCATTCAGCCAGCTCTCCCTCCGATTCAGCGCCAGGACTGGCGTGCGAATGATATCGACCATTTCATACTAGCGAAGCTGGAACAACTGAATCTGCAGCCTGTCGCCAAAGCAGGGAAGCAGGAACTGATTCGCCGAGCAACCTTCGACTTGATCGGCCTGCCGCCGACCCCGGAAGACATCGCTGCATTTCTTGCAGACGATTCGCCAAACGCTTTTGAGAAAGTGATCGACCGCCTATTGCAATCAAAACACTATGGCGAACGATGGGGGCGATACTGGCTGGACGTGGCTCGCTACTCAGAAGACCAGGCTCATACATTTTCGGTGACCGCCAATACCAGCGGGTTTCGATATCGCGATTGGGTTGTCGCGGCCTTTAACGATGACATGCCCTACGATAAATTTGTGCGACTGCAGATCGCGGGTGATCTTATTGGCCCGGAATCAGATGGATCTTACGATCATCTTGTGGCGCTTGGCTACTTTGGTCTCGGCGCTCAATATTACAAGAACAGCGATGCGGCCAAAGCGGCCGCCGATGAGTTGGACGATCGCGTCGATGCGCTCACCAGCGGATTCTTAGGGCTAACGGTATCGTGTGCTCGCTGTCACGATCATAAATTCGATCCAATACCAACGCAGGATTATTACTCGTTGGCCGGAATCTTTCGCAGTTCGCAATTGCACAATTCGCCGTTATGCGAGCCGTCCGAGGTTGAGGCATACCATGCTGGACAGCAACGACTGAAGAGTACTGACGAGGCAGTTAAAAAGTTTTTGGCTAGAGAAAAAGCAACTGCCGCCGAGAAGAAAGTCAGCGAGACAGCGAAATACATTGAAACGGTTTGGCGTTATCAAACAAACAAAGCGAATGGCAAGCACGCGAGCACGGCTGAGCTAGCACAAAATGCCGCGATCAACGAGTTCCTGTTGAAACGCTGGATTGATTTTCTTGGTGGGAAGAACAAAGGCAAAATTAGCCAGCTGGATGCATGGTTCGAATTGAAGCCAGCCGAAGGAGGCGATGTCGCGGAAAAAATTCCAGCAGAAGTGTCGTTGATCGCCAACGAGTTCCAGCATTACATCGAAGAACTGCTTGCCATTCGAGATGGAGTCTCGCTAACGAACCTTGCAGACGCGAGGGATAGCAAAGCGAAAGCTCATAGGCCAGGTAGTCCTCGATTCGTTTCACCCAATGTGACGAAGATTCGTCCACTGGCTGGAATCGACATCGACATTACCGGAGCAAAGCAGTTGTTTCTGGTGGTATCGGACGGAGGCAACGGCAACCGTTGTGACCATTCGGATTGGATTGCTCCGACGCTTTATGGAGAAAAAGGCGAATTGAAACTGACGGACCTGAAGTGGAAGTCTTTGGAAGGATTTGGTGGGGGCAAGATCGATCGCAATTATGAAGGTCGGCCGTTGAAGGTGGACGGCAAGCTGTATGAAAACGGGATCGGCGTTCATGCCCCATGTGTGATTGCCTACGATTTACCCGAGGGCTACCAGCGGTTCAAGGGGACCGGTGGCTTGGACAATAGCGGCTCGGATCAGGGCGAGTGTGGCGAACAGGCGGCCGTTCAGTTCAGCGTTTACACGGAGCAGCCTGCCGAAGGGCCAATTGGACAGGGGAAAGATGTACTATCAATCGTGTTTGGCAAAGACGGACCGTTTACTGTCAGTGACGATGATCTCGAGAACTTCCTGAGCGGCGATAAGCGTGATGAACTGGTTAAGCTGCGAGCCTCCGTCGAGGAGGCAAAGAAAACAGCTCCGCCAATGTACGCAGTCGCTCACAGCTACAGCGAAGCAAAAGCTGAGGATATGCGAGTCTTTGTTCGTGGCAATCCCGCTCAACAACGCGAAGTTGCACCGCGGCGTTTTCTGAGAGTTCTCGCGGGCGGGGATCGGCCTCTCTACACCAATGGCAGCGGGCGCCGCGAACTGGCCGAAGCGATATCGCGCAAAGACAATCCTCTCACCGCGAGGGTGATGGTGAACCGAATATGGCAGCATCATTTCGGACAAGGGATCGTCGGCACGCCTAGCAACTTTGGCAAGCAGGGTGAGCCGCCTACGCATCCAGAACTGCTGGACTACCTCGCATCGAGCTTTCTCCAATCAGGCTGGTCGATCAAATCGCTGCACCGAACGATCATGCTTTCATCCACGTATCAACTGGGAACTGCCAACCACAAGGCCAACGCTCAGATCGACGCAGACAATCGATTCTTATGGAGAATGAATCGGCAACGCTTGGACGTTGAGGCTTGGCGAGATGCGTTGCTAGATGTGTCAGGAATGCTAGATCGCACGCTACGAGGACCTTCGACCAACTTGGCCGATGCCGACAATGTTCGAAGGACAGTCTATGCGAAAGTCAGTCGCCATGAACTCGATCACCTGCTACGAATGTTCGACTTCCCCGACGCGAACATCACCAGCGCGAAAAGGAGCGAAACAACGGTGCCTCAGCAGCAGCTGTTTGTTTTGAACAGTCCGTTCATGGTGCAGCAGGCCAAAGCATTTGCCGCTCGGCTCCACAAAGAACAACCAGACAGCGAGGAAGCTCGAATTCAACGAGCGTTTCTGCTGGCATATGGACGGCCTCCGATGGAACGCGAAATCGAAATCGGACGAGCCTACTTGAACGGCGAAAAAGATCCGGAAAGCAAACTATCGCCGTGGGAAAGTTATGCCCAAGCGTTGCTTGGAAGCAATGAGTTTATGTATCTCGATTGAGACAAGCACGCAATGACTTCGATGCTCTTGACGAGTTTGGCCACCCAGAACGCTTACGTGACAATGAAGACAAAGGTCAACCATGAATTTTCCTCAACATCAATTTGGCATGACTCGACGGGAGTCTTTGCAGCGGATGGGAACCGGGCTGGGCGTTCTTGGTTTGGCAGGGATTTTGGCTCAGGACGGAACGTTGGCAAGCGCGGCCGATGGACCGTCGTCTAGTCCGCTGGCTTCCAAAGCGGCTCACTTTGCGCCGCGAGCAAAGCATATCATTCACTTGTTCATGAACGGCGGCCCCTCGCAGGTCGACACGTTTGACCCCAAGCCGGCTCTCACGAAGTACAACGGACAGCGACCTCCAACAGCGGATCTAAAGACGGAGCGGAAGACCGGCGGGCTTCTGATGTCGCCGTTCAAGTTTAAAAAGTATGGCGAGTCGGGAATCGAAGTAAGCGATTTGTTCCCACATGTTGGAGCGTGCATTGATGACATTTGCGTCATTCGCTCGATGCACACCAATATTCCCAACCACGAACCGTCACTGCTCATGATGAACAGCGGCGAGACTCAGCCGACTCGACCTTCGATGGGGTCGTGGTTGTTGTATGGGCTTGGTACCGAAAATCAAAATCTTCCCGGTTTTGTGGTGCTTTGTCCTGGAAAACCGGTCGTCGGACCGCAGTTATGGAGCAATAGTTTTTTGCCTGGCATTTTTCAAGGCGCTCATATCAACCATGCCAGCAGCGTTGATCCAAAAAAGGTGATTCAGCATATCAGCAACTCGTATCTCACAAGCCATGAGCAGCGTCGACAGTTGGATCTCTTGAAACAGATGAACGAAATGCATCTTGAACAACGCGGCGGCCAGGACAATCGTCTCGAGTCACGCATCGAATCGCTTGAAATGGCGTTTCGCATGCAAACCGAAGCGCAGAATGTCTTTGATCTGGCAAAAGAAACCAAACAGACCCGCGAAGCTTACGGCACCGGTCAGTTTGCGAATGGTTGCCTGGTAGCAAGACGACTTGTCGAAAGCGGCGTTCGAATGGTGCAAGTTTACTACGGCAATGGACAACCCTGGGACGATCACGAAAACATCAAGGACCACGCGAACAAAGCCCGGGACGTTGATCAACCTATCGCCGCCCTGATTCAGGATCTCAAGCAGCGGGACTTGCTAAAGGATACGTTAATCATCTGGGGTGGCGAATTTGGCAGAACACCGGTCGCGGAAAATGGCAATGGAAGAGATCATAATCATCATGGTTTTTCGATGTGGTTGGCCGGAGGCGGCGTCAAAGGCGGGATGACCTATGGTGCGACCGACGAATTCGGCTTCGCTGCTGTTGAAAATAAAGTCCATGTCCATGACTTGCATGCGACCATCCTGCATCTGATGGGGCTTGATCACGAGAAACTCACGTTCCGCTATAGTGGTCGAGACTTCCGTTTGACCGACGTACACGGTCGCGTGATACATGATTTGCTCGCTTAAGCAAATTACTAGTGTAGAGCAGTTGTCCTCAACTGCTTTGAAGTTAGTACCGGGCCAGTTTGATCAGACTCAATCGAATTCCAGATCACCGAGGATGTGCCGGCGACGCAGTGGCTGCCGTTCTAGGTCGCATGCAGATTCCCAGTCGAGTCTGCTGTTTTCAAATTGAAGACATCATGAAAAGCATTTCGCGACAAATCTGACGCGAGCGTTCGTCGTACAAAGCAGCCTCTTGGACTGTGTCGTCCGCTATCTTGGGGTCTTCGTAGCGAATCGGCATACGCAGATCACAACCCATTACCAACGGGCAAGCATCATCGGCTTGCGAACAGGTCATGATCGCACAGTATCCTTGGGTTGGATTGGGCGGCGCGTCGTATACTTTGGAGAAGCAGATTTGTGCTTTTCCACTGTCATGTGTTCGAATCTCGTACTTCGGGTTCGAAGTATCAACATTGTCCGAAGTGATCTTTAGTCCGCAGCGCTGCATCGCCGCGACAGCTCGCGGGTTGAAAGCCGTTGCTTCTGTCCCACCAGAAAATGTTTCGACATTACTGAATCCAAAGTATTCGGCTGCAACCTGTGCCCAAATCTGCGACAGATGACTACGTCTTGAATTGTGGGTACAAATGAAAGTCAGCTTAGCCAACAATGACTTGGTGGTGCAGCTTTGAATATATTGAGCCACCTTTGCCAAGTCGGACTTTCGGTCAGATGGGATCAAAGGAAACTCATCAACCCTCGCGAGAATGTATTGCTTTAGGGCTGGGTAGAACTGAACTCCGACTGCACTTGATGCCAACGAACTCATCTTGTCTCCTTGAACAGATTGTTGAAATTGAATTGACTAATAACGAGAGGATGTTTTTGACTCTATGCTTTCGCGATCGACAGGTCTGTGTTCTGCAATAGGTGTTCGAGACCGATCTTGCCGACTGGCGGATCAATTTGCCACGGTATGAGCACAGTACGAAGCGACTGCTTTTCCATGACTTCGCGAATGTAAGCGGCTTCGTGCCGTTGGCGTTCTTGCAAAAGTGGATCGTGAATAATCAGAGGTGACAAACATTGATTGATGACCCAAGCGTATGGCTCGATTTCTGCTCGACGCAGGTCGCGTTGCAATGATGCTGCTTCGTGCACTGGAGTTGCCTCTGGAAGCGTAACGATTAAAACGCGAGTGTAAGTTGGATCACGTAGCCTTGGCAAAAGCTGCTCAACGGCTTCAGGCATTTGATTTGATTGACGAGTGACTTCACGGTGGTAAGCCAAGGCGGAATCGAGGAGTAATACCGTGTGTCCTGTTGGTGCCGTGTCTAGCACCACAAAACCATCGCTTCCCTCAGCCACCGCGTCCGCAAATGCGCGAAAGACGGCAATTTCTTCTGTGCAAGGCGATCGCAAGTCTTCTGCCAGGAGCGATTTGCCTTGTTCATCAAGTCCAACACCTGCATGGCTCATGACTTCCGCGGAATACTTGGCGGTTTCGGCAACAGGATCGATTCGGCTGACGGATAGATTCGCCAACGTTTCACCGGCGACTGCGGCTGCGATGTGGGCTGCAGGATCCGTCGTTGAGAGGTGCACAATGAAGCCCCTTTCGGCTAACGCGACGGCAACTGCAGCGGCAACCGTTGTTTTGCCAACGCCTCCCTTACCCATTGCAAGGATCACACCGTGCTTCTTTACGGCCAAATCTTCTAGTAGTTCGCCAAGAAGCGGTGGTAGTACCAACAACTTCGGCTCGATTGCTTCCGCGAAAGCATTTGGATTGGCAACTCTCGAAGAAGTTGTCGCGGGTAGTCCGAGGCTTCGAAGCGCCTCGATACCTAGAACTCCACCTCCATTCAGCGCAATAATCGTTCTTGGCAAAGCCTCGAGCTCTTTAGGGATAGCGGCCATGGCCGTTTCACCACGCCTTTGCATCGCCAACGCATACGGATCAGTCAGATCCGTTGCTTGAAAGACACCATTCACAACAAGATGCTGATTCTTCACGCCAAGGCCCGCTAACTCGTTGCTGGTACGAGCCGCTTCACGTAGCGCTGTCCCTTCGGCCCTCGCGACCAAAACCAGCGTCGTGACCTTAAGATCGCCGAGTGCTTTGACCGTATCTTGATATAACTGTTGCTGTGCTTGCAACCCTGCAAGCGGGCCGAGGCAGGACGTGCCCGTTGTGTTCTTTTCCATGAAGCCGGCCCACGCTGACGGCAATGTCAATAATCGTAAAGTGTGACCTGTAGGCGCTGTGTCAAATATCACGTGGTCAAATTCACTCGTCGCGGATGCATCTCCCAGAAGCCTTGAAAACTCGTCGAAGGCTGCAATTTCAAGCGTACATGAACCGGAGAATTGCTCTTCCATGCTTGCGACCGCAGCAGCGGGTAACAGCCCGCGGTAAGGACCGACCATTCGCTCGCGATACTCTGCAGCGGACTTCTCTGGATCAAGATTCATCGCTGAAAGTCCAGGGACAGAAGGAACGACAGTTGGGTGGTGACCAAGAGGAGTACCGAGAACTTCATCGAGATTGGATGCTGGGTCGGTCGAAACAAGTAGAACTTTCTTGCCAGCATCGGAAAGTCGAACGGCTGCGGCGCATGCCACTGAGGTTTTGCCGACTCCACCTTTGCCCGTGAAGAAAAGGTTGCGTGTCGTTTGCTCTAAGAATTTCATAGTAGGGAACGCAGTTAGAGGTTAGAAGGATTCCGGCTAATGCCACAAACCTTAGGCGAGCGGCAGGCGGAAACTACCGTAGCTGGATTCGCCAGAATTCAGGCCGTACTGAATTCTGGCAAATCCAACTACGGATCGTGGTAAGTTCTCTCCCGCCGCTCTTCTAGCAGCAACCTGTTGATCCACAGCATCCACCGGACTTTGCGACAGGTAGCAATTGTTTCGCAGCAGTGGCGCTGACCCAGCCAGCCATTACTTCTCGTGACGGGTATTCTTTTCGACTTACGATCTTGCCATTGAGCAGAATCAGTGGAAGACAATCGGTTCCTTCGCTTCCCAAAAGCTGGTGAACCTCTTTGTTTTCAATGAATGCCATTGGCTGCTGAGCCAAGTTAAAGCGTTCTACTTGATTCCCTTGAGACTTGAGCCAGTCAAGGTCGGCAGCAAACTGGGGCAGTACAGGGTCTACTTGGGGACCACATACTCCGGTCGAGCAACACATGGGTTTATCGTAGACTTGAATCGTTTTCATCAATACTTCCTTTAGGAAAGGGTTGGGGGCGAAATTGTCTGATTGTTTGAATGCATGCACACGAACGCTCGCAGCAAAGGCGTTTGCATCGAATGATTCCATGACAAAGCAACCGTCCGCACGGCAACAGAGTCATTCGAAAGGCTACTCCTAGCAACTTCGGCACATTGATCTCGAACTTGGTTGATCGCTGTTCGTTGATTCATGTTCACCTCTCACGTATCGGCAATCGTCGAAAACGATTGGTCTGGTTAAAAAATCGATTGCTACAAATCAGCGACAAGTTTCTTTAGCTGCTTCAACATCTTTTGATTGATGCCGTAGCAAATACGGGGCCCATCGATCTCCCCCTGAACCAAACCCGAATCTTTAAGTATCTTCAAGTGCTGAGAGACAGTTGATTGGGCCAAAGGCATCTGATCGACGATCTCACCGCACACACACGATGTGCGACTGAGTAAAAGTTGCACGATCCGCACACGAGCCGGATGGGCGACTGCCCATGCCAGCTTTGCTAGTTGCTCAGCGCCTGCGTCCTGCGGCAGCAACAAAGAGACTTCGTCGCCACAGCACTTTAATTTGCTTTTTGAAGGTCTTTTGTCCATTGGTCGAAAACTCAGCAAAGGTCTACTTGCGATTGATAAACCATATCGTAACCAATCGTTGATCAACGATATGCTTCGGGTTGACATACGTCAAGTACCAGAGCACTTTTATGAATGATGACGACAGTATTGTGCTGCTGATAGATGATCGGTCTTGACGCACGCTACCTTCGCACAGCGAAGGGCGACATTGTCGCTATCGTCGCTCCGCGACGAAAGCGTACACGCGACCGCGTCCCACCGGACTCAGCGAATGGAATAAGCGGCTATCGAGTGCGCAATTGTTTTCGAGCAACTTCAGAGATCGCAAGGACTGCAGGATGCTTTACTTTGCGTTCTACCGATAACGCGTAAAACTTCTCTGTCACATCAGGTACGGCAGCGATGAACTCGACTCCATACATCTCCTCCACTTCTTTGCAGATCGTGTTTGCAACAGGAAACACACCCACGCCTGCTTTCCCCATAATTTTCAACATAGCGCTGTCCTCGAATTCACCCACGATTTTGGGCCGAACCTCATTCACCTCGAACCAGTAATCCAGCGATCGCCGAAGAACGGAATTCCTCATGGGCAAAAGAATGGGGGCGCCATCGAGCGATCCCGGGAATCCGATTTTTATCTTTTTAGCCAAAGCCTTCGTACCGAAAAGCAATACATCGGACTCGCCCAACAAATGGGAGTAGGCTCGGACCTTCATCGTTGGATCAATAGGCGTATCGGATAACACGACATCGAGTTTGTGAATAGCAAGATCCGAGATCAGTTTTGTTATGTCTCCCTCAAAACACAACAATCGAACGTCCCCCGACATACGAAGTGTTGGCTCGAGCAGTTGGTAAGCGACAAGTTTTGGCATCACGTCCTTGATTCCTACGCGAAGAATCATGGGGCCACCAACCGGCCTGCCATTGACCATGTCCAAGAGCTCTTGTCCGGTCGCGAAGATATCGTTTGCGTACGATTGAACCGCCGTTCCCATTTCAGTCAAGGCTAGCCCTCGTCCAGCCTTGCGAAACAATTTTACTCCTAGCGACTTCTCCAAATCGCGAAGCTGAATGCTGATCGTGGCTGGAGTGACATGCAGCTTTTCGCTGGCCTTGGCCACCGATCCTTCTTGCGACACCGCCCAGAAGTACTGCAAATGGTGGTAGTTGAGCCAGTTCATTGCTTGAATTCTTTCATTTGACAAAACTAATGTATTGACGCTTACGATTCAAATTGTTTTATCCTTCCGAAAGCCGATAATCAATACGTAACCTTGTTCGTCTTGTCCCCCAGTTCCCTTCAGAGGAAATTTTTATGTTGATTCAAATTAGCGGCAAAGGCTTCGAGCCAAGTCCAGAGCTTCGAGACCATGCGGAAGAAAGAGTATCAACTGCGTTAGAACGGTTTACTGGCCGCATTGCCAGAGTAAACGTTTTTCTTGCAGACGAAAACGGACCAAAGAATGGGCTCGACAAATCTCTTCGACTCATCATCGATATTGAGCGGCTTCCTCTGATAGTAGTTGAGGAGCGGGGCGAATCGTGGTATGCCGTCCTCGACCAAGCGGCAGAGCGAGCAGTTCATGCTGTCAGCCGCCAAGTGGACCGCGCGCGCTCCAGGGGCGATCGCACTAGCATGGCGGGCGAAGGAACCGATTCACTAGCCAACGGTTTAGAACAGTCTTGAGTTCGATTGCAATCACTGAAAGGTTATTTTTATGAAGTGTCCAAACTGCAAGGATATTGATCTCCTGATGTCCGAAAGGAAGGGAATCGAGATTGACTATTGTCCAAGTTGCCGAGGAATTTGGCTCGACCGAGGTGAGTTGGACAAGTTTATTCAGCAAGCAGAGGAGCAAGTTCAAGCTAATTCTTTTGAGAAAGCCCCGTCGTCAGGAAGGAGCCGCGACGACCATGCTCATCAATTTGAGCGGAGTGAAGACGACGATCGAAAGTACACCGATCGAAAGTACGAGAATCGGGAGTTCCGGGATGATGACCGTCAGTATCCTCGCTACGGAAAGAAGAAGGAGTCGTTTTGGAGCAATTTATTCGACTTTGATTGACGACCAACCCGTTGGTCCGTACCTAATGCACAGAAACTATCTACGCAGAATTCATCTGTTCAACCTTCGCGGCTTAGCATAAAAATTCAAGAATCACATCATGAAACACAACCGATGCAAAGAGCGCGAGAACCAAGAATGCATTTCTGCCGAGCTGAAAAGCTTAGTCCTGGGTTTGCTCAATGGGCATTTGAAATCGCTCACCATCGATGTTTCAGAGCTAGGCATCGTTTTGCGAGGTAACTGTGATTCGTTTCATGCCAAGCAACTAGTTCAAGAGATCGTCACCAAGAGTTCGAGCTTGCGAATTCTCTCGAACGACCTGGTGGTAGGACTGCCACGATCGACCATCGGAACAGATTAGGAAAAGCGAGTGCGGTGCGAAAGTCGCATTGCCCAGTCGCAGTCATTCCAATAGATTCTATTTTAGAATCAAGGTCAATTTCCTTCTGTATGTAATTGGTAGCTGGCAGGTGATCGTATTGCAGGAAGGTTGCGGAGGGGACAGAGTTCAATGACAGGATCTGAAGTGTCGCGATACGACTTGGTCGTTTTGGGAGGTGGTCCCGCAGGTGTTAGTGGTGCAATCGCCGCAGGGCTTCTTGGAAAGCGAGTTGCTCTCATTGAAAAAGAAGCGGTTGTGGGAGGAGCCGGTATCAACACAGGCACAATACCGAGCAAAACCTTGCGTGAGACTGCTCTTATGCTTTCCGGAGGAAGGTCGCGTAGACTTTTCGGGGTCGATCTTTCGCTTAGGCGAGAAGCGACAATCGCCGACTTTATGTGCCACGAAAAGCATGTGAAGGCGCTCGAGCGACAACGTTCCGAAGGGCATTTGGCGCTACGTGGAGTCCATACGCTGCATGGCAATGCAAGCTTCCTCGATCCGCATACGATCCGCGTAGTCGGCGAAGGAGGCGCTGAGATTTTGGTGCATGGCGAAAAAATCTTGATTGCGACAGGTTCATCACCATTGCGACCGCCAGAGTTTCATTTCGACGACGATCGCATCCACGACTCCAACGAGATTCTCGAACTGAAAGAGCTCCCGAAGAAACTGGTCGTTATCGGTGCTGGAGTAATCGGCAGTGAGTACGCCGGTACTTTCGCGGCTTTAGGCACCGAAGTTCATCTGATCGATGGTCGCGATACTCTGCTACCATTTCTCGACCGCGAAGTCTCTCGTCGTCTTGTTGACGCCATGACCGCCAATGGAATTCAATTCCATTGGAAGGAGACTGTATTGGAGTGCGATGCGAAGAGTCGTGAAAATGTCGTCATAAAGTTATCTTCTGGAGCGACGATTGAATGTGACGGTGTTCTGGTGTGTGCAGGGCGATCGAGCAACACCTCGTCGTTAAATAGTTCGGCAGCAGGACTTACACTTGGCAAGCGAGGTTTGGTGCAAGTTGGGCCAAACTACCAGTCAACGGAAACATCGCACATTTACGCTGCAGGCGACGTTATCGGTGCTCCAGCCCTAGCTGCAACTGGCATCGAGCAAGCGAGAATCGCAGTGTGCCATGCCTTCGACGAGCCTTGGAGTTGCGGTCTTTCACCACTGTTGCCTACGGGAATTTACACCATCCCAGAAGCAAGTTTCGTCGGAGATACCGAGGAATCGCTGATCGAAAAGCAAACGCCGTACGTTGTGGGACGCTGTAAGTATTCAGAGATTCCGCGAGGCGACATCATTGGCGATAACGTTGGTTTTCTAAAGCTCCTGTATCATCGCGATGATATGCGTCTTTTGGGTGTCCACGTGATGGGTGAGCAAGCGACGGAAGTCGTCCATCTTGGCCTTTTGGCCATGATGATGAATGCGACCGCCGGCCTCTTTCAGCAAACCTGCTTCAATTATCCCACGCTCGGCGACCTCTACAAATACGCTACCTACGACGCAATGTTCACACGGAAGAGCCTTTTGACTTAAACGTCGAGGTTCTCCCATTGCTGCAATGCTCGAATAACGCGATCGATAATGTTGGCCTCAGTTTCGGATATCGTTCCTACCCCCAGAAAGCCTCCTGACGAATGAGCTACAACGTAACAGAGCCCAACGATTTCATCGATCAACTCGTTGCGGATTGCAGGAATTAGGCTTGCCAAGGTTGTTGCGGCAAACTCTTCCCATGTTCTCCAAAGACCTTCGTTCGGGCTTTGGCGAAACCACTCATGAGCAATCATCATGGACGCGGTCTCCTGCGAGATCCCTTTGTTTGTTAAAACATCGAAGATAGCTTTCTTTTCCAAGCTATCTGCGTTGCCATCGGCCCACGCCACAAAGACCAGAGGCACCCAAATGAAGGCCGTCAGCGTCGACAATTCGAATCCGGAATCCACCAGCGACTCAAGTCGGTTTCGATCACGAATTCCCGTCGCATTCGCGAACAACCGAATCTTCTCGTCACGTTCGATGCGCTTGCTGAGCAACTCGATCAACTCTTGATCCATTCTGTAAAAAAAAGCTTCTTCCAAAGCCTTGCCACGAGTCGGTTTGTTTGATTGGGTAAGCATCTGTATCTCCAGGTTTTAGAATTGGTAGCACACTCAACTTCGGCAGAATTCTACCGATTGGATCAACAAAGAAAACTTGATATCGCGCTACGAACTGCTAGGTTTTTTCAACGAATCAATGGGCGACTTATCCTGTTGAAGTCTTGACCTCTGCAAGAACAAATCCTGTCGTTGCCACCTCCCTCGACGGAGTCGGGGGAGGTCGGATGGAGCCTTCAGCAACATTCGGGAGGGGCACGTATTCTGCAAGCGTCTACCTAATGCCAGGTCGAGGCGGCCCCGTCCCGGACGAGGCTATCGCTCGACCTCCCCCAGCTTCGCAGGGAAAGGCGACACTCGCTACGGTTCTTCAGATAACGAGGAGTTTAGACGGCTATAGGTTCTCGCATGTGCTTCACTAAGCGTGGCGTTGAGTGGTTTTGGAGACCAAGTTGTCCACGGCCTCGCCTACGATTAACAGACCGAAGGAATTGGGGGAAGTTCCACTCACCGCAAGGCTTAGTGCTTCCGGATCAATCTCGAGACGAGTGAGGTCCATCCAGTTTGATGAGCCGCACCACAACCTCGCCCAGTGTCGGCGTGAAAAAATTCGTAAAAGAGAATCAAATCATGCCACGGTCCATCTTTGTTGTAGCGTGCATCACCATCGTGGCAGGGACGATTCCCTGCGGCATCTGGCTCAAATAGAGCACACAAGCGGCGGGCGATCTCATGTGCGGCCTGCAGTAACGTCACGCGATTTCCGCTACCCGTAGGTAACTCGACCGTAAAACCATCTCCGTAGTAATGATGGTAGCGTTCTAAAGCCTCGACGATGATATAGGAGATGGGGAACCAAATGGGGCCACGCCAGTTGGAGTTGCCGCCAAACATGCGGCTATCGCTTTCGCCTGGCACATACCGAACGACTTTGTGTTCCCCTTGTACGTACAGCGAAAATGGATGCGATTCATGATACCGGGAGAGCGACCGAATTCCAAACGGCGAAAGAAACTCCTTCTCGTCCAGAAGGTAGGCGAGTAGCCGTGCCAAGCGTTCTCGCGAGGGAATTGCTAGAAGCCGATGGCCGTGTGTTCCACCTCGCTCGCAATAGCTGATATGCTTTGCAAGATCGCTACGATTGGCAAGAAACCATTCCATCCGTTTCTTGAAACCGGGCAGCACAGAGATTCTTTGTTCATCAAGCAGCTCAACCGCAATCAGAGGCAAAAGACCAACGAGTGAGCGAGTTCGCAAAACAGTCGGTGCCTTTCCATCTTCAAGGATCTGATCGTAGTAAAAACCGTCCTTGTTGTCCCAAAGGCCTTGACCTCCAAGAGTGTTAATGGCGTCTACGATCTCGACGAAGTGCTCAAAAAATTTGGACGCCATGTCTTCGTAGGCCGTGTTGATACCGCCATCAGGTGTTTGTGCCAGTTCAAGCGACATGTTCAGCATCGTTAGCGCGTAAAACGCCATCCAGGCGGTGCCGTCCGCCTGCTCAAGCCGCTGACCATGCGGCAGAGCCGTTGATCGGTCAAAAACGCCAATGTTATCAAGACCTAGAAATCCACCAGCGAAGAGATTGCGTCCTTCACTGTCTTTACGATTGACCCACCAAGTGAAATTAAGCAGCAGCTTCTGAAAGCAACGCTCTAGAAACACTCGGTCCCGCTGACCTGCCGGTGCCGTTATCTTGTAGATGCGCCAACACGCCCAAGCATGAACGGGAGGGTTCACATCGCTAAACTTCCATTCATAAGCAGGGATCTGCCCGTTCGGATGAAGATACCATTCGCGAAGAAACAATAGCATCTGGTCTTTTGCAAATTCAGGATCAGATTCAGCAAAGGGCAACATATGAAAGGCGGTATCCCAGGCGGCAAACCAGGGATACTCCCATTTGTCGGGCATCGAAAGGATATCGCGGGCGTGAAGCTGCTTCCAACTTTTGTTGCGACCGTACTTGCGACTGGACGATGGTGGTGGAAATGCTGGATCACCGTTGAGCCAGTCGATGATTTCGTAGTTGTAGAACTGTTTGGTCCAAAGGAGCCCGGCGTGAGCTTGGCGTTGAATTTGCGCATGGCCCGCGTTCGATTTAACAATGGTCGAATAGAACTCGTCGGCCTGGCGAATACGTTCTTCAAAGATGCCTGAAACGGTCTCCTGGGCGGATGCTTCAGCCAATCTTAGCTCCAACGTCACCTGCCCTCTCGCGGGAATCGTCAATTGGTAATGCGAGGCAGCTTTGGTACCAGTTTGAGCTGGATTTACCGCTTCCACTTTCCCTTCGATCACATACCGATGAAACGCATCTTTGGTGTATGGCGAAGCGTTGGGTAAGCCAAAAAGCCGTTGACTGTTGGTGTCGTTTTCCGTAAAAAGCCATCGCGGCACGGTGCCATCACTCGCAGCGGCGGCATGCAAATAATATAGGCCGAGATCCTCCACCATCTTCGAGTTCAATCCACGATGATCAATCTCGACGCCGTCTGCGAAGGATCTGAGAAGCGGACGCTTAGAACCAATTTGCCATGACCAGGTATTGCGAAACCAAACGGTCGGCAGGACGTCGAGAGTCGAAACCTCAGGGCCACGATTATGGATCGTCACACGGATGCTAATGTCCTCCGGCGAGGATTTAGCGTACTCGACAAAGACGTCGAAGTAGCGATCCTCGTTAAAGGCCCCAGTGTCAAGCAATTCATACTCCGGATCGTTCAGACCCCGGCGACCATTCTCTGCCACCAACTCCGCGTAAGGAAACTCGCATTGTGGGTACTTGTAAAGCGCTTTCATGTAGGAATGCGTCGGAGTGGAGTCTAGGTAGTAGTAAAGCTCTTTTACATCCTCACCATGATTTCCCTCAGGGCCACTCAGACCAAAGAGACGTTCCTTCAAGATTGGGTCGCGATGATTCCAGAGCGCCAGCGCAAAGCAGACACGGCACTGGCGATCCGAAATTCCTAACAGTCCATCCTCGCCCCAGCGATAAGCTCGCGACCTCGAATGGTCGTGAGGGAAAGAGCTCCATGCATCGCCGTTGGTTGAGTAATCCTCGCGAACTGTAGCCCACTGTCTTTCTGAAAGGTATGGCCCCCAACGCTTCCAGTTTGCGGTCCGCTTTTTGTCCGCCAGCAGACGTTGATGTTCGGCAGTTATTGGATCTTTAAGCATAATTGAAGTTAACGGTTAGTGAGCTAGTGATCAGTGGAACGTGCAAGGCGTTGGCGAAACCCGATCATTGTCCATAGCCAGTCAACTCAATCAATCTCACTTCTTTGAAACCTGGATCTCGACGAACGACTTCGTAACCATCGACACCTGATCAACCAATATCGACTAGTGCCCCATCCGATTTGTTCCCCTGCACTCATCCTAATGGTCCCATTTTGTCGAGACCGCTTACGTTGTGCTCAGCTTTTTTCTGCTAATACGAAGGTTTAGCAACTCTACGCCCAATGAAAAGGCCATCGCAAAATAGACATAGTTCTTGTTGAAGTGCGAGCCAAATCCCTCCGCGACCAACATCACGCCAATCATTAGGAGGAACGATAAAGCGAGAACCTTCACCGATGGATGCCGCGTAACAAACGACGAAACTGGGCCGGAGAAAAGCATCATAACCAAGACCGAGATCATGACGGCCGCAATCATGATCGCGATGTTGTCGACCATTCCGACCGCAGTGATCACCGAGTCCAACGAGAAGACAATGTCTAGCAAAGCAATTTGAAACAAGATGGCCCCGAAGGAAGGGGTTCGGCCCGATGGGTTCGAGTCGGAATCGCAACTTGAGTCTGTTAGATGGTGAATTTCACGGACACTTTGAAAAATGAGAAACAAGCCTCCTAGAAGCAAAATAAGATCGCGCACGGAAATTTCATTGATTGCGCTAGAATCTGTGACCCATTCGTGCAAGGCAACGGGAAGGAACTGGTCTAATTGAAAGATAGGCTTGACCCACGAGGCGATCGTAGCGATGAAACACAGGAGAAGGATACGAAATCCCATCGCCAACCCGAGGCCGATTAGGCGAGCTTTCTTTCTCTGCTCTTCAGGGAGCTTGTTGGTTGCGATCGAGATGAAAACGATATTGTCGATTCCGAGAACAATCTCCATCGCCGACAATGCGAGCAATGCAATTGCAAGTCCCATCAAGCTGGTTGATGGTTCGAGGGTCATATCCCCGGTCGCTAAAATCGCTTCCGGAAAGCCTAAAGAGAATATCATGTTCAATTCGCTATGTCCCTTCAAATCGCTGCTTACGTCGGTTCCGAATTTGATTTGCCTTGCCCGCTTCAATGATTCCAGTTAGGAGTATCGTCGGAATCAAGCCAACGACTGATAGCGTTCTTTTTCGTGTGCATCGAATCGGCTCGTTTGCACGCTGCCACTCCCAAGCGATCCGTAATGCGTTCAATGACAACGTCGACGCATTCGTCTATATCTTCCATCACAAGAGAATCCTGCTTTCGAACTTGGACAACGATTCGGCATGCTTTGTCGACGCCCCCCAAAAGAGGCCCATTAATATCAATCAAATAGACACTGATACTCATAATGTCATCCTCCAGTCGATCGAGGGCCAATTCAAGTTTCTCGTAGGCTTGTCGCTTGATGGTTTCGGTAAGGTCGATTCCATGCGTGTAAATGCAGGTTTGCACTTTTGTTCTCCTCTGGTTTGCTGTGGATATTTGTCTAGTGGTATATTACGACCGTTTTCCAATTTAGTAATAGCAATTCCTTTGCTGCAACTCTTTGGTTTTCTTTAACTATCGTAAGAATACGCGGAATCGAAGGATCAGCAGCCCACCGGTGGATTCCATCTCCAGACGACCTTGTTGCGGGACTAATGGCACTAGCTAAACTAATGCCTAGAAAAAACCTCCGCAGATCGAGCATTCGCATGTTTTCCTTACGTAACCAATGGATCGCTTTTTGTTTCATTCCGTGGTGTATCGTCGGCCGAGCCGACGATGCTTGGCAGCCCGTTATTCTGCACGGCAAAGCCCAAAGTGTCGCTCCGATGACAGGCATAGTGCTCTGGGATGACAATGGAGAAAACACAACCGATGCGATCCAGCTCGAGTATTCCTACGTCGGCTACGATCAAATCGTCTCAAAAAAGGGAGTTTACGACTGGCAAACTGTGGACGCCAAGCTGACGGCCATTGCCGCACGCGGGCATCAAGCCGTGCTGCGGTTCTACTTTGACTATGTCGGTAAGCCTACGACGGTGCCGGCTTACATCAAGCAACTGAGCGACTATTCCGAAGTCACCGCGAAGAGTGAAGGAAAACAGACTGGGTTTAGCGATTGGTCGCACCCTGAGCTGCAAACATTCGTACTCCAGTTTTACAGCGAGCTTGCGAAACGTTACGACAACGATCGCAGACTGGCGTTTCTGCAAACGGGATTCGGACTATGGGCCGAGTATCACATTTATGACGGACCTATGGAGCTTGGTAAGACATTTCCTAGCAAGGCGTTTCAAGCTCGGTTTGCCAAGCACTTGGACGGAACCTTGAAACAATTGCCCTGGATGATCTCGATCGATGCTGCCGACCAAGAATGGTCGCCGATGGCGAAGGACGATACGTTACGCAGTCTCGGCTTTGGTCTGTTCGATGATTCCTTCCTCAGCAAGGAACATCCGAAAGTGAACGCCCTGAATTGGCAAGCATTTGGTGGCGATCGCTGGCAACGCGTGCCTGCGGGGGGCGAATTCAGTTATTACAACAAACGCGACCAACGCATGGCACTTGCCCCATCTGGCCCCAACGGCGATAGTTTTGAAAAGGCCGCGGCTCGCTTTCATATCTCGTTTATGATCGGTGACGACCAAACACAATACCATTCGTTGGATCGCATACGCACGGCTGGCATGCGATGTGGATACAAATTTCACATAGAAAAGGTTGAAAGCGATGGCGTGGAGACTCGCGGTACCATCGCCAATCACGGCGTCGCACCGATCTACTTCGATGCTTACCCAGCAATCCTTCAGTCCGGCAGCGAAGTTCGTTCGACCGTTTCGCTAAAGCACCTGCTACCAGGCGAAAAACGCCAGTTTACCATTCCTGCGAAAGCGGACGCGTCCAACTTTCGAATCGCCTGCGATCGTTTGGTCGAGGGCCAGCGCATTCCCTTTACCTCTATTTCGAATTAAACAAGGACCGCCCGAATGCAATCGATCACGATCACGACGCCAGACGACTTTCACTTGCATGTTCGCGATGGCGAGTTGATGCGATTAGTCGTGCCGCATACCGCTCGGCGGTTTGCTCGCGCGATCATTATGCCAAACTTAATACCCCCGATCGTTTCTACGGAGCTTGCAAGGCAGTATCGAGATCGCATTCTCGCAGCGGTTCCCAAGGGCGCTAGCTTCGAACCATTGATGACGTTGTATCTCACCGAGCAAACACCTGCAGCCGAAATCGCAGTTGCCAAAGCAAGTAATTATGTGCACGCCGTGAAGTGGTATCCTGCAGGTGCAACCACCAATTCACATCATGGTGTCCAGAACATTGAGAAGTGCTTTGAGGTCCTCGAAGCGATGCAACAACACGACTTGCCGTTGTTAGTACACCCCGAGACGACAGACCCATCCGTCGACACGTTTGATCGCGAAGCCGTCTTCATCGATCGGGTTTTGGCGCCTGTCATCCAGCGTTTTCCGAGTTTGCGAGTGGTGCTAGAGCACGTGACGACTCATCAAGGGGTACAATTTGTTCAGGCTGCATCGTCACGGGTGGCGGCGACCATCACGGCCCATCACTGTTTGCTTAATCGAGTCGCCTTGTTTGAGGGTGGACTGCGACCGCATCATTACTGCCTGCCAATATTAAAACGAGAAGAACATCGTGTGGCACTAGTTGAAGCTGCAACTAGCGGACATCCTCGGTTCTTTCTCGGCACCGATAGTGCACCGCATTCCCGAACGGCCAAGGAAGCCGCCTGTGGTTGTGCCGGCATTTACACTGCCCACGCGGCAATCGAACTTTACGCCGAAGTGTTCGACAGCGTGGGCGCCCTTGATAAACTCGAAGCTTTTGCAAGTCTCAACGGCGCTAAATTTTATGGCCTCCCGAGGAACACTTCGCAGATCGTCTTGGAACGAAAAGCTTGGAATGTTCCAGAGTCTTTCTCGTTCGGCAAAGATGCAATCATACCCTTTCGCGCTGGATGCCAGGTTGGATTTCAATTGGTTGACGGAAGTGAATTCGAGAGCCTGGCAAAGTGAGTTTGCCAGCGATTCGAGCGATATGACAATGCATACGATTCCTTGAGAGAAATGATATGGCTAGCGGCCTCTTAGTATTACTTGACGATATCGCCATGGTTGGCGTTGAGTCTTTAGAGTACGGCTACAAGAAATGGGCAGGCAAGTAAATTTACCCACTCGTTCGCATGCCTGCAGCTAGGCCGTTGATGGTTAATCGCGTTAAGTGGCGAAGCTCTTCGCTTTCTTGCTCCGTCAGATTCTGCTGGCGACTGCGGCGCAACAGTTCAACTTGAGTCAAGTTCAAAGGATCAATGAAACGATTGCGAACTCGAATCGACTCCTTTAACCAAGGCGTGCCGTCAAGCAACTCACTGCGACCAGTTAAATACAGCACCGCATCACAAGCCATCGTAAACTCATTGGAAATCATCTTTGCGATCGTCTTAAGACCTGGCTCATCCGCGGCTAGTCCTGCGTAGTGGGACGCAATGTGCATGTCCGACTTGGCGAGCGCCAATTCCGCATTGTCAATCAACGCGCGGAAGAAGGTCCATTCGCTGTACATTGCGTTCAAGAGTGAATGCTGCTGAGGATCGTCTATCAGCGGCTTTAAGGCAGCCCCCAGGCCGAACCAAGCTGGCAGCAAACAACGCGACTGAGTCCACGAAAAAACCCAAGGAATTGCTCGCAAGTCGCTTAACCCACCACCAGGAACGCGGCGCGACGGACGCGAGCCAATCGGCAGTTGCTCGATGTCCGTCAGCGGTGTGACGCATCGGAAGAACTCGACAAAACGCGGCTGTTCCAAAAGCTTACGATATGCGATGAATGAGCTCGCAGAAACTCGATCCATTGTCGCCAGCCAATCCTCCGACGGCGGCGCCGATGGATTGCCTGCCGCAAGCAATGAAGACCAGATGACCTGCTCCAAGTGACGATGCGCGATGGCAGGATCGTCGTATCTGTCGGCCATCACTTCGCCTTGCTCGGTCAAACGCATCGAACCGCGAAACGAACCCGTTGGCAACGACATGATACTTCGTGCTGTCGGGCCGCCACCACGTCCCAGCGAACCGCCACGACCATGAAAGAACGTCAGCTTGACGCCGTGCTGCTCAGCGACTTTTACGAGACTCTTCTGAGCTTTATACAAAGACCAACATGCCGTCAAATAACCGCCGTCTTTAGTGCTATCGGAATACCCGAGCATGATCATTTGATGATCCTCTTGCTTTCGCAGGTATTCGCGATAAGCCGGGATGCTCAACATGCCAGCAAGAATTTCGGGCCCACGTTGCAAGTCGTCGATCGTTTCGAGCAAGGGAGCGATCGGCATGCCGTGAGCGCCTGTCAGCTTATCATTTGAGGCAGTTGAAGTTTGCTTCCACAGCCACAGCACCGTTAGCACGTCGCTTGGGGCCGCAGCCATGCTGATCACGTGCGCACCAAAGGCCGCTTTGGTATACGTCGCTGTCACTTCATGCAGCATTCGGAACATGGCTAGCGACTCTCGCGCCATTGCATCGGCCTCGCTCTCACCTACCGTGAGCGGTATCTTGACATCGAGTGACTTCTCCAAAAAGGAAATTCTTGCAGCATCGTCTAGCGTCTTCCAACTTTCGCACTGGCCATTTCGCTTCAGGATCGTGTCCATTACATCGCAGTAGACCTTCGCATTTTGTCGAACGTCCAATCTCGCTAAGTGAAACCCAAATGCTGCGATCTGCACCAGCCAATCGCGAACTCCACTAATTCCACTTTTTCCTGCCGGAGTTGCATCGAGAGCATCAGCCAGGATCCCGACATCCGTCGCCAACTCATCCGATGATTGGTAAGCGCCAGCAACGGATGAGCATAGGATAGACTCCGTTGGTTGACCACTAACGAGCACTTGCTGTGTCTGCTCCAATCGCCATCGAACCGTCGCCAGCCAGCGTCGACATAGCTCACCTGGCGGTAATGCGGATAGTCGGACCTTTAGTTCTGGATACTTTGACTCGGCATTAGAGATTGCATGGCCCAGCTTTCCAGTCAGCTTAACCTGCCGTTCCGACAGGCTCAGTGTATTGAACCAAGTATCGCAAGTCTTCTGATGGAAGGCGAGAGCCTCACGTCGCAGCCAGGTCACGGTTTCGCGAGTCACATCGGCGGTTACGCCGGGATGTCCGTCACGATCACCGCCGATCCATGAACCGAAGGTCAAGTAGGGGCGTTTCAACTTCACCGCGTCGGCATAATTCTCGATAATCCCACGTCGAAATTCGTCCGTAATGAGTGGGATTTCATCCCAAAGCACCGGCTTGATCGAAAGACCGCGCGACACTTCTTGCATCACAGTTGGGCGCCAAGGGCGAATGAAGTCCGTTTGCCACAATTTTGCGATTTCGACACGGATCTCCAGCTCCGCCCGGTCGCGAGCCTCAGGGTAGGGATCGTGATCCAGCACGGATAGCAGGCCACGTATGGCGGTCAGTTTGCTTCGCACCGATCGGCGCTTGGCGTCTGTCGGATGGGCGGTGAAGACAAGTTCAATATGGAGTTCGTCAATCAGTTTTTGGATTTCCTCGGCGGTCTTCCCAGAGTTGCGCAGTTGCAGAATGGCATCACGAATGGATTCGTTGCGAGGCTGTGGATAGACGCCTCGCGCTCGATCACCGAGCACCCGGACTCGTCTACGGTCCTCGACCATATTCAGCAAATCCAAAAAAACCGTGAAGACGCGCGTGGTGATGAACAGTTGATCCACGCTCAGGCTCGAGATCCTATCGACCATCCGTTGTTCCGCATTCTCGACACCGGCTCTTCGATCCCAAGCTAACTTTCGTAGTTCCTCAACAACTTGAAATGCCTCCTCGCCTTCAAGTTCACGAATCGTTTCGCCGAGGAACGCGCCCAAATGACGGATTTCGCTACGCAGCTCGAGGCTTTTGATATGTTCCACGGTTGCAATGCTTGTTAAAGAGTGGTTGTAGGAAAGTTTTCAAAACAGTCGGCTTTACCTAACTTCGGTCGTAAGAATAACAAAGAATCCAACCTTGATCCATGAGCCTATCAACCACGAAGCTCACGAATCACACGAAATGAAGACGGGAAATGCGTTTTTTCATCCTGTTGTTGGTTTTGTCGTTCGTGTCATTCGGCGATCGGCGGAATGAAAACTACCCGTCGTAGTTTGGGACCGTAGTTTTGGACCATTGTCCCGACCATAGAACTGGACGGGACAATGGTCCCATCCTACGGTAACTTTCCGTTTCTTCTTTGTCTTTGCGTAGTTTCGGCACTATCAACTAACCAGCCTTATAGTTTGGCGATCTCAGCGAAGTTCTTCTTGAGCGAAGCGTACAAGTTTTGGTAAACCGGGAAGGCTGCATCGTATTTCTTTTGGGCAGGTTTCTGTGGCGGAATTCGTTCCACAACTTGGATCGTCGCCTTGCAGGCTTCCTCGATATTCTTGTAAGCACCGTCGCCGACCGCCGCTAACAATGCAACGCCGTAGGCAGGGCCTTGTTCGGCGTTGATGGTGCAGGCCTTTTGGCCAAAGGTATCCGCAAGGATTTGTTTCCAAAGTGGGCTTTTGGCACCACCACCGCTGACTCGAATCTCTTTTACTGGTACTTGCAACTCTTGTAGAATAGAGAGACTTTCACGCAACGAGAAACCAACCCCTTCCATAACCGATCGTGCCATGTGTCCGCGTGTGTGCTTGTTGGTCAAACCGATGAAGCAACCACGAGCGTTTGGATCGGCGTGTGGAGTTCGTTCGCCGGCCAGATAGGGAAGAAAGAACAGGCCATCGCTACCTGCGGATACTGCAGCCGCTTCTTGGTTGATCGTTTGGTACGGGTCCGCACCTTTCTTCTTCACGAGCTCTGAGCAGAGTTGGCTAACAAACCACTGAAGCGAACCGGCGGCCGACAAAGTGACTCCCATCATGTGCCATTTTCCATGAACCGCGTGGCAGAACGTATGGAGTCGTCCTTGGGTATCGTATTGAGGTTCATCGCTATGGCAGAACATAACTCCGGACGTACCAAGCGACGCTGTCAGGATCCCTTGCTTAACGATTCCATTTCCGACCGCGCCTGCAGCGCAGTCGCCTGCTCCTCCAACAACTTTGCATTCTGGCGAGAGCCCAAGTTCGGCGGCGACTTCTGGCAGCAGAGTCCCAGTGACCTGCTCCGACTCGAAAACAGGAGCCAGGATGGACGGGTCGATATCGAGTTTGCCAAGCAGTTCTTTCGACCAAGTTCTATTCTTCACATCGAGAAGGAGCATTCCGCTCGCATCGCTTGCGTCGGTAGCCATGACTCCAGTTAGGCGGCGCCGAACGTCATCTTTGGGCAAAAGCAGATGGGTCAATGCGTCGTAGTTTTTGGGTTCGCGATTTCTCAACCAAAGTAGCTTGGGGGCCGTAAAGCCTGTGAGGGCTGGATTCGCAACCATTTTGATAAGTGCTTCACGACCGCCAGCCTTGGTTGTGATTTCATCGCATTCCGCCGCCGTGCGTTGGTCGTTCCAAAGCAAAGCGGGGCGGATCACGGCCCCTTTTTTGTTGAGAAAAACGGAGCCATGCATCTGCCCAGACAAACCGATCGCTTTGATATCCGATTTTTTAGCCTTGCTCGCTTTCACAACGGCCTTGATCGTCTTCTTGACCGCTTGCCACCAGTCTTCGGGATTTTGTTCCGTCCAAAGCGGCTTTGGCATATGGATCGGATACTCGGCAGTCGATTCAGCCAAAATCATTCCTTGCTCATTCATGATCAAGCTCTTGGTGCCGGAAGTACCGATGTCAACGCCGATGTAAAGTGCCATAAACTTGCCTTAGGAGTGGATTCAATTGAAACGTCGAAAGATGGAACACAAGCCGATGTGCGTCCCAAATGCTCATGAAGATACTATACTATTGCCCTTCCAAGAACAAAATCGCTCATTCGAACCGACAATGCCTTCTCTCATGAAATCCTTGCGAAAACTTGCAACACGGACGATGGTGTTCGCTTGCCTTGCCATCACGGGGTGCGGCGAAAAAGAATTGCCCAAAACAACGGAACCGTTGGCCTCAGAACGACCTCCGTTGAAAATATGGCTTGTGGACGCACCAGAACTCGAAAAAGAAATTTCTCTTCGATGGCAAGCGTCCTCAGACCAAGCTTTGAAGATCGTTCCTTTTTCGTCCGATCAGGTTGTCAGCGAAGAGCCTTTTAGCGCTGATGTGATCATCTACCCGTCAATGCTCCTCGGCGATTTGGTTCAGAAACAGTTGATAGGACGTTTGCCTGCACAAGCTTTAGGAAAAGGGAACTCGGAGAGCGGTCAGGCATCGAATTGGCCCGTTCGTTGGCGAACCTGCGCGACTTTCGGTAACCAGCTTTACGCCGTACCATTGGGGCTTACCAATCTGGCGCCCGTAATGTCCGGCCTGGAGCCAAACCCTCTCAACGAAGTGAATGGCTTGTTGGGCCAAAGCAAAGATTTTAACTTGCAATCGTTGGAGTATTGGTCCCAGTTTTTTGCTCAAGCGGAAACCGTTTTGGCTGCGAGCCTGTCAGAACGAGAGCAAATGCTTGCCGAACAACTCGGAAAATGGACTTCCGAGGAAAAGAAAGCGTTGGTCGATCGATTTTTGTTCCTCGCTTCAACAACCACAGCGCGAAATCGGGGGCTGTTCGAGCTAGTCAAAATGGAATCGAGACTAAACCAAGTTGAGTTTAGCAACAGCGCTAGGCTGCTCGCGCGAATGGCGCGTTTGTTTCCAGACACGATTGCCATCGAGCCCGAGAAGGCTTGGAGTATAGCGATGGCCAAAACGGAGGTCGGATTTGCAGTGGGCTGGCCCAGCTCTATCGCTGGGGTTGCGTCCGACGCGTCCGGAAAAGCGACAGTCGCGCAAATAGCCTGGAATCCTGGGCGTGGTTTGCTGGCTTCTATCGGCAAAAAGACTCGTCAAACGTCGGTTTCCAGCCAATTTCTTGCTTGGATTTCCGAGCCTGAACAACGCGAATCGCTTCGATCGGTGTGCACTCGAGTTGAATTAACAGCAGATCAAAACGATAGGAACAACGTTCGCGACGACTATCGGGCCTTTCAAGCTGTAAATAATCGAGACTTGCGGGTAGAACCGATGGGACTCTCTTTACGAATGGCCAACGCCAATCAGTATAGAGCCATCCTGGCTGACTGTTTGGTCGACGCCATCCGCCAGCCGGAACAAATCGACGCCATCATGGCCGGTTGTTCCACAAAATGGAATCAACTGACCGCCAAGTTGGGGATCGAAGGCCAGCGACTTTCCGAGGAACAATCGCTCGGGTTTAGCAAATAATGTGATCCGGATGCTGGAAACTACCATAGAACGATTCGTAGCTGGATTCGCCAGAATTCAGTACGCTCTGAATTCTGGCGAATTCAGCTACGGTAGTATTCCGCCTGCCGCTCGCATAAGTAACTGCGACCGGCTCGCCTAAACCATTCCACGAATCAACCTATCAGCAGAAAACAATTCTAGTGTCGCCACTCAGGCAAATTATTTTGAACACCGAGAGCAAACGCGCATTCTCGGGTCGTCATCCATGGATCTTGGTCACCTCGATTATTGAGCCCGCTTCGAAACCGCAAGTCGGCGAACAAGTGGACTTGGTCAACTCCGAAAACAAATGGATCGGTCGTGGCCTTTACAATCCAAACAGCCGCATACGCGTCCGCCTCTACACCTGGGACTCCGAAGAACACATTACCAAGGACCTGATCAACACGCGATTGGATCGAGCAATCCAATTGCGATCTCGGCTTGCCAATGGTTCGCATCAACAGGCATTGCGAATCGTATTCAGCGAAGCCGATCAGTTGAGCGGCTTGGTCGTTGACAAATATGCAGAGCATCTCGTCATCCAAATAACCGCCGCAGCCTTGATGCCGTATCTCGATACGATTGTCGATCGTTTGTTCCATCATTATCGACCGCTTAGCATTTCGATGCAGGTGGATGAACGAACTGGCAAAAGCGAGGGCATGGACGCGGAGCATCGATTCTTGATCGGCAGCGCGCCATCGGAGCCAGTGACCATCGAAGAAAACGGACTCTATTGGAATGTCGATATCGTCGGCGGCCAGAAAACGGGAACCTATTTGGATCAACGCGAAAATCGCCTTGCGGCTGCGCGCTGGACACAGCCCGGCGCTCGCGTTCTAGACGTCTGCTGCTACGTCGGAGGCTTTGCACTCAATATCGCCAAACACTGCGAAACCAAAGAGATCATCGCAGTCGACAGCAGCGACAAAGCGCTGCAAAGCGCCAAGCAACATGCCACGCTCAATCAATTGGACAATCGGATCACTTGGGAGCAAGCGGACTTCTTCGAATCCCTATCAAGCAAGCTGGATGCGGGCGAAAAGTTTGACACCATCGTGCTTGACCCTCCGCGTTTGGCTGGCTCAAGAGAGCATTTGCAACGGGCGCTGAGCGCCTACCATCGCTTGAATTTCTTGGCTGTTCGAATGCTGAATCCTGGCGGAACTCTGGTCACATGCAGTTGTTCCGGACGGGTGTCTCGGGACGATTTTCGCGATATGTTGCGGGGAGTTGGCACGCGAACAAGACGGGAAATTCAGGTACTCGAAGAACGCGGGGCTGCACCAGATCACCCGAGTTGCATGAGCTGCCCTGAAACCGATTATTTGAAATGCATCGTGGCTAGGATTTTGTAGTAAAACGTGAGGCGGTCTCTTTTAGCACACCAAGCATGTTGCGAACTTGGGCTCGAGGCCCAAGTTCGTGAGGGCAGCGACCGGTGGGCTTGTACCGCCGTTGAGTTGGCAAGCAGTGGAATCTCGTGAGAGTTCCTATCGCGATCGATGCCAATCTGATTTGGTATAGCGTTCGTCTAGCAATCTTTTCGTTTCCACGTCGACGTCGTTTTTCCAGGAACAGTTTTCCCATGGCTCGTCAGCCTTCCAAGTGGCAACCAGCTGGAGTTCTAGTTCCTGCATGAATGCTTGAGAATCAACTGGACTCGCATGCCTCAGAACGTTCGATACGAATGTGTCATGAGATCGCTTTTCCCGATAAGCAGGCTGCCTTGGGGGCTCCAGCAAGTATTTGCTCAACCATTGGAGCGGCATCGCCACCATGATGGTGCCGTGGTAAATCATCCAATTGCGTTTGCACCGAAGGGCGTTACCCGAAAACTTGCGACCTTCAATCGTTAAGTCGCAAGTTCCTTGAATCTGAACTTGCAATGACAAGTCCGAGGAATCGGCCGCGTTTTGAACTGCATCTCGGATCCGACTCATGACCTGATGGTGAGCGACATCAAGTCCGCGCCATGCCGGTCTCTTTTGATAAGAGATCAAAACCGAATACATAAGACAGCCGGGCCCAGCCACAATCGTCGCACCGCCGCTTGCCCGCCTCAAAACGGGAACTCCATCACCGTCGCATGCAGCCGAGTTCACCTCTTCGGCTATCCTACTGGCGCGCCCGAGGACAACACATGGCGATGGCAACTCCCAGAGCCTCAACACTTCTTCTTGGCCTGAGTCACTTTCCAAGTCCGAATTTAATGGATCAGTTTGGAGCGACCTCCGATCCGCGACTTCGACCAACGCTTCGTCCAGGGCTAAGTTTTCCTCAGCCGTCGGAAGTGTATGGTTGTGGATCAACATGGCGATGGGGTACAGTGTCTTAGCGGTTCTCGAGTGGGGGCCAACGGCGATGTCCAATATACCTAGCAAAGAAGAACAGTGGTTTAACAGTCAGCCGTAGACGTACTTCCGAGCGAGTACGCCTTCGGCTGACTGTTAAACAAACAAAGCATGGCTCGGAGAGCCGCGCCAACCTAGTTCATCACAAGATTTCCGGAAGAACTCTTACGCTGGCGAGGTCCTCGACCTCCGCTTGACGCTCCGCCTCGCGAGGTGCTTCGAGGTCTGCTCGCTCCTCGTGAATTGCCGCTTCGTCCAGACGAGGATCGACCGCTGCCAGAAGACTTGCCACCGCCACCGGATGGCCGTTGGCTTTGCTGAGTTGCAGACAAAGTCAATTCGCTGAGCGATTCGTTCACTTCAATCGTGTTGTTGATAAGGCGTTCGACATCTTGCAAGCTACCACGTTCGTCCGGAGCGCAGAACGAGACAGCGGTTCCAGCAGCCCCTGCTCGGGCTGTTCGACCGATACGATGAACATAAATTTCAGGCACTTCAGGCATCTGATAGTTGATCACATGAGAAACGCCGTGAACGTCGATTCCGCGAGCCGCGATATCGGTCGCGACCAGAATCGGTGGACGTTCCGATTTGAAAGCGTCCAAATTTCGGGTGCGAGCATTTTGGCTTTTGTTGCCGTGAATCGCGACTGCATCGATTCCACTACTCACCAAAATCTTGACCAATTGATCTGCACCGTGTTTGGTTCGGGTAAAGACAATCGAGCGTGTTACTGCCGCCGACTTGATATAGCTGACCAGCAGCTTAGGCTTGTTCTGAGCCGATACGTGAAATACCGATTGCGAGACGGCCGTTGCAGCACTGGAAACTCGAGCAACCTCAACATGCTTGGGTTCAAACAACCATTGCTTGGCCAATTGTTTGATTTCGTCTGGCATTGTGGCGGAAAACATCAGCGTTTGTCTATCCAAAGGCACCTTCGCAACGATCTTTTTGAGATCTCGCAAAAATCCCATATCGAACATTTGATCCGCTTCATCGATCACTAAGACTTCCACATTGGAAATATCAGCGATCCGTTGGTTCATCAAATCGAGCAATCGGCCTGGAGTCGCGACCAAGATGTCGACGCCTCGTTGCAGCGCACGCGCTTGCGGCATTTGGCTCACGCCACCATGGACAACTGCAACCCGAAGGTTGAGGTACTTGCCGTAGGTGGTGAAGCTCTTTTCTATTTGAGCAGCCAGTTCTCGGGTCGGTGCCAGCACCAAACATCGAATAGGTCGTGGACCGCGTCGGTCCGGACCAGCGCTCGGGCGCCCTTCTTCACGGCCAGTATCTGCCGGTGTCGTTGCGGTCGCAGCCAATCTCTGCAAAGTTGGCAAAGCAAAGGCGGCTGTCTTTCCTGTGCCCGTTTGAGCACAGCCCATCAAGTCGTAACCGGTCAGCAAAAGCGGGATCGCTTGGAGCTGAATTGGAGTAGCGACATCGTAATTCGCGGCGGTAAGTGCACGCATTAGAGGCTGAATCAGCCCCAATCCATCAAAATTAGTCAAAACAATTCTCTCAATTAGGCCCAAACATGGGCCGGCATTGCCTGTCTCGGAAGCGTTCAACAATAGACGCTCAAAAGCCGTTGGGACAAGCATGTCTCTTTGGACGAGGTTAAGGAGATAAGATCGCGCCGTCCCAGCGAACTTAACTTGACATGGTCGTGAACGACCGGGGCACAGATGGTTTGTTTTGTCAAACACGCCCTAGAATTTGCTCGGCTACGAAAGCCGACTCGTGAATACCTAGTGGAAAGGTATCGATTCACCTGTTAAACGAATACCTATTTGCGACATAGTATACCTCGCGAAGGCCGTCCGGTCAAATGCGATTGACAAGTGCGCCAAAAGTAGCGTTCACGTTCCGTCGTGCCGTCCGCTCGAGATCATTTACTCCGCTTCCTCGAGAACGGCACATCGAATGTGCCTATTACGATGACTTTCGGCATGAGTCTTCGAGTGAAACAAACCATTAGCCGTTGGTCGCTAGCCCCGGTTCTCGACGAATGTCGAGCAATTTGAAAACCGGGGCTAACGCCCAACGGCTCATTAACACGAAAAACAAATGCGGACCTGCTTCTGATCTTTTGTCGGCGAGGCGATCGACTCGCAGTAACAATGTTGCCGGGAATGTTAGGGGCTTGTTGATTTGGTCGTTTAACCCGGATTATTCATACGGTGACTGGAAATGTATTTCCGATAGCCGTTTTTGTTGACGCGGGCCATTTTACACAGATTTAGCTTTTTGCGCG
>CANHVO010000010.1 GCA_947463915.1 Planctomycetaceae bacterium | reverse complement strand
GGCCGAAGGCAAAGTCACTGACTACGAGTTAACGGCTCATACCAAAAGCGGCGTTGAAACCGTTGTCTCTTACAACGCAAGCACGTTCTACGATCGCGATCGCAAATTGCAAGGAGTCATCGCCGCAGCTCGGGACGTTACGGCTCGCAAGCAAGTCGAAGCAGAACGTATGTTGCTCGATCAACGTGTTCGAGATCTTCAGTTTTATACGCGATCACTGATCGAATCCAATATTGACGCGCTCATCACGACGGACCCACGAGGAATCATTAGCGACGTGAATAAGCAGATGGAGGAGCTCACGGGCTGCACGCGGGATGAACTCATCGGAGCACCTTTCAAGGACTATTTTACGAATCCTGATTTTGCGGAAGCCGGAATTAAGTTAGTTCTAGCCGTTGGCAAAGTTAACGACTACGAGCTAACAGCTCGAGCGCGAGACGGCCAGCAAACAATTGTCTCCTACAATGCAACGACGTTTTACGATCGAGACAGGAAACTGCAAGGAGTCTTCGCGGCGGCCCGCGATGTGACAGAGCGAAGTCGACTTGAGAAACAAATGCAGCTTCAAGCGGGCGAGCTCTCGGATTTGCATCGACGCAAAGACGAGTTCCTAGCGATGCTTTCCCACGAACTTCGAAGCCCTTTGGCGCCTATTTCCAATGCGGTGCAAATGCTTGGCATGCAAAGCAGCAATGAGAACGAGTTCCAGAAGGAAGCTAGGGGAATCATTGAGCGACAGACCAACCAATTGCAGCACCTAGTCGATGACCTTCTCGAAGTATCGCGAATCACGACTGGGATGGTTCAGTTGCGAAAAGTTTCGGTTGCGGTTGGTGAGATTGTCCGATCGGCAGTCGAAACGGTGCGCCCTTTGATTCTGCAGCGCGGGCATGAAATCAAAGTAGCTGTGCCATCCGAACCGATCTGGTTGCATGCCGATGCAGCGAGGCTTGAACAGGTTTTAGTCAACTTGCTGACCAACGCCGCAAAATACACGGACTTGAATGGAACGATTTGGCTGAGCGCTGAACAATCTGGGCCCGAATGCATTCTGCGAGTCAAAGATACTGGCGTTGGGATCACCCCAGAACTACTCCCATGTATCTTCGATCTCTTTACTCAAGCTGAACGCTCGCTCGATCGTTCTCAGGGGGGCTTAGGAATCGGGCTAGCACTGGTTCAGCGATTGACCGAGTTGCACGGTGGTACCGTCGAAGTTTTTAGTATTCTGCGGCATGGAAGCGAGTTCGTGGTTCGGCTTCCGGTGGTGCCCAAGACAGTTGGGGCTCAGGTTCCAATCACCACTACCTCCAAACTCCACAAACCGCTGCGGATACTCGTGGTCGATGATAATGTCGACACGGTCTTGAGCTTTTCGATGCTGCTGAAGGAGGCCGGAAATGAAGTACAAACGGCACATGACGGACAGACTGCAATTCGGATTGCCACCGAGACCATTCCGGATGTGGTCTTGCTCGATATCGGCTTGCCAGGTTTGAATGGATACGAAGTTGCCAAGCAAATTCGCAAAGAGCCGTCGCTCAAGAATGTCGTTCTGGTTGCCTTGACGGGCTATGGCCAAGAGTCAGATCGGCAAGCTTCGATGGATGCTGGGTTCAATCATCACCTTATCAAACCGGCGAGGCTGGAGCAGGTTCGGAAAATACTTGCGAGCGTCGCGGAGAAACTTAGCGGAGAAGGAATACATCAATCATGACAAAGAGCCTTCGCAGAATACTGATAGTCGAAGAAAATCCCGTCTCTCGAGCCAACTTGCAGAAATTGATTCTGAGCGGTTCAGATCGTCAATACGAGTTCTACGAGGCGGCGCTGGGCACGACCGCGTTGGAGCAAGTTCGGGAGACTTCCAACACACCATTTGACTGCATCCTACTGGACAGCCAAATGCCGGATTTAGATGCGAGTGCGATGCTATCTGCTTTGTCCGATGGTCATGAATTGCTGCCGTGCCCCATTGTGGTACTCACTGGCTCAGATCGTTTGCTGGGAAAAGAACTGTTGCGAAAAGGCGCGCAAGATTATTTACAAAAGGATTCCATCACTGCGGAAAACCTTACTTACGCAATCGACAATGCAATCGACCGCTTTACCATGCTGACCGATCGCAAAAAGTACGAGTTTGCTTTGAAAGAAAGCGAAGAAAAATTTCGATCGCTCCTGGAGTCTGCCCCAGATGCTATGGTCATTGTTGATCAACTCGGAAAGATCGTTTTGGTAAACGCAGAAACACAACGGCTGTTTGGTTATAAGTCGAGCGAGCTGATTGGCAACAGAGTTGAGATCCTCATTCCAGCAAGTGCTCGCGCTCATCACGTGCAATTGCGGGAGGAGTTCACGGTGCGGCCGCTTGCTCGGAAAATGGGTAAAGGGCGTCAACTCACCGCCGTCCGGAAAGATGGTAGCGAGTTTCCTGTCGAGATTGCATTGAGTCCGATCGTTCTGGATAGCGGCGTACTGATCTCCAGTTCCATCCGGGATATCTCTGATCGCGTTCTCAGCGAAAAGGCGATTCATGAAAGTGAATCGAGACTGGCGTTGGGAGTTGAAATTGCGGGTTTGGCGCTGGCAGAGGTAGATTACAAAACTGGACTAAATCATCTATCAGCAGACGCGGCGAGACTGTTTGGTTTAGCTCAAAACTTTCTTGTAGTACCGCGTAAGACGGTACATGCGACGTTTCATCCAGACGACCAGGCCGAGTTGGCGGTTCGAATCGCCGATTCGCTGTCGCCCGAGGGACCTGGCTGGTTTGCGATGGACCACCGAGTCGTTTGGCCCAATGGCGATGTGCATTGGTTGCGAGTTCGTAAGCAAATCTATTTCGAGGGGGAGGGGAGCAATCGTCATCCCGTTCGCGCGATGCTTGCGGTGTTTGACGTGACGTCCGAAAAGAATATTGCTTTAAAGCTCGAGGACTCTGAAATTCGCTTTAGGCGGCTCTTCGAAGCAGCACATGATGGAATTCTCATTCTGGATGCGACGACACACAAGATCACGCACGCAAATCCGTTTCTGACATCATTGCTCGACTACCCTGCCGAATATTTTTTGGGCAAGGAGCTTTGGGAGATTGGTTTCCTCAAAGACAAACAAGCCAGCGTACTGGCAATGCAACGATTAGACGAAGAAGGTTCGATTCGATACGAAGGGCTTCCATTGGAAGATCGACACGGAAACAAACATCCGGTGGAAATGGTTGCCAATAAATACGAAGAGGGACTGAATCCCGTGATCCAATGCAACATACGGGACATTTCCGAGCGAAGAAAACTCGAGAAACAGATGCTGGCGCAGGCAGCAGAGCTATCCGATTTGCACCGTCGCAAAGATGAGTTTTTGGCAATGCTGAGTCACGAATTGCGAAGCCCCCTCGCGCCCATTGCCAACGCAGTCCAACTGCTCGGCCTACCGAGTGGAGTCGAAAGCTCTCTTCAAAAGCAAGCGAGAGGCATCATCGAACGCCAAGTCGGGCATCTACAGCATTTGGTCGACGACTTATTGGAAGTGTCTCGTATCACGACCGGGCGGGTCCAACTCCGACAGGAACGAGTTGCTATTCGTGGCATCGTTGAGGGTGCCATTGAAACCTCTCGCCCATTGATCAATCAGCGCAAGCACGAGCTAGTCGTATCTATTCCCAAAGAGACTATTTGGCTCAACGCAGATGCTGCGAGGTTGGAACAGGTGGTCGTGAATCTCCTCACCAACGCCGCCAAGTATACCGAGATTGGGGGACAAATTGCGTTGAGTGTTCTCGTCGAAGAGCAAGAATGTGTGTTGCGAGTTCGCGATACGGGAGTTGGGATCTCGCCATCTCTTTTACCAAAGATATTCGATCTCTTTACGCAAGCAGAACGATCTCTCGATCGATCTCAGGGAGGGCTCGGTATCGGGCTTGCACTTGTTCAACGATTGACGGAACTGCACGGAGGACGAGTGGAGGTAAAAAGTTCGCTTGGGCAAGGAAGTGAGTTTGTTGTCCGACTCCCATTTCTGTCCGTCGAGTTGGACGATGCGGTTCCGATTGCCGACATCGACAACCCCGAAGTTATTCGTCCGTTGCGAGTCTTGGTGGTCGATGATAACGCAGATACTGTGCTCAGTTTTTCCATCCTGCTGAGGGCATCTGGGCACGAGGTCTTTTCTGCAAACGATGGCTTAACCGCAGTGCAGGTAGCCAGTGAAAATAGCCCGGATGTCGTTCTGCTTGACATCGGCCTGCCTGGGCTCAATGGCTACGAAGTAGCGAAACGCATACGACTGCAACCGGGAGGTAAGGATGTGATCTTGGTTGCATTGACGGGCTATGGACAAGATACCGACCGCGCGCTCTCAGCCCAATCCGGTTTCAACCACCATCTCGTCAAGCCAGCGAGACTCGAACAAGTAAGCGAGATACTGGCTACGGCATCGAAACAAAAAAATCGTATTGCGATGAAGTAAAAATGGTACGTGGATTGCACTTAGGTTGGGTCGCTCTTGCCGAGAGTGACCTTGAATCGTCCTCAATGGAAAACACCCCAGCACGACGCAAAAGTTTTGAAGATGCACTATTTCGTTTTAGGGGCAATGCCCCGTTCGTTTGCATAGCCCAGCCTGAAGGGCTGGGGCCAAACAAGCAGGAATTGAAAGGGCCAACGGCCCGGCAGTTTGAAAAGGGAGATGAAACGCAAATGAGAACTGAAAAACTATGTCAACCGTCGAAAAACCGCTGCGCGTGCTCATTGTCGACGACAATCGCGATGGAGCCGACGCGCTTGGGTTGCTCGTCGAAGCGCTCGGGAATCAAGTGCATGTGACGTATGGCGGAATCCAAGCCCTCGACGTTGCAAACGCTTTTCAGCCCGACTTGATGCTCATCGATTTGGTGATGCCCGACATCGACGGCTGCGACTTGGCTACTCAGTTGCGTCGCATCCCGGCGTTCAAGCAAACCAAAATCGCAGCCATCACAGGGCTTAAGGATGAACGCCACAAGGTGCTTGCGATGAAGGCAGGGTGCGATTTGGTTTTGACTAAGCCAGCAGCTTTAGACGAAATCAAGGCGGTCCTCGCTAGCGTAGAACTAAGCTCAGGTACGGCTGTCCGTTCACGGAAAGCGCCAAAAGGTCGACCAAATCAAGCGTTGGAGAATCGACTTCCCATCGACGAGGCGCGCAAAATCCGGAGTGATCGAGAATCCAAATCGCTGACCCAAACCGAAAGCGAAGCTGCCATTTGCGACGGCATCATTCGCTTTCAGGAAGAGTATTTGGGCTGGCGTTCAAACCAAGTGCAAATCCACTTTATCAAGGATCTGCTGGTGGTTCGCATTCGCAGCGTATTGACGCTAGCGGAGCGGCAACTTGGCAAAACGGCGACACCGGAAAAAGGGCGTGATCTGATCAAGCAGACACGTAAGCAACTATTGGAATTAGCTCGCCCTATGTTGGAGTCTTTGGTCTACGAGGCAGTAGGAGTAAAAGTGCGAAGCATGCATCACGACATTAGTACGGTGACCGGCGAAGAAGTCATCGTGTTCTCATTTGCCGAAATTCCTCGCTTTGAGTGAGAAGCATTCAAAGCGCTGTGAAGCATTTTCCTCTGCTGAAAACAGGCTTTTCTGTAGCGAAAGTCGTCAAGACTCTCGGCTGTATTGCATAATCCACCGAAACTCTTGACGAGTTTCGCTACAAAATACTTCATAGCGTTCCCAAAAAGGTGGGAAGGGAGGAGCAAAGTCAAAAAGATATTGGTAGTGAGAAGGTTGACGCTATGCGACTGATTTGTTCTTTTGCCCCGAAAACTTTTGGCGACGTGCTTAAGATTCAATTCACTACGCAACGGTCCGCGAATTGCTCCTACTATTTGGCTTGTGTGCCCTGTTTTGTCAATCCAATCATTTTTGAATGAAATCACCATGTTTCGACGACTCCCGAACATCTACCTGATGCGCCATGGCGAAACGGAATGGTCTGTGTCAGGTCAACACACCGGGCGCGCCGACATCTCACTTACGGCCAATGGAAAGACTGAGGCGGTTCGGTTGCGAGAACAAATTCAAGGAGTTTCATTTCAGCATGTCTTCGTTAGCCCACTACGGCGCGCGTTGCAAACATGCCAGTCCGCAGGCTTTGGAGAAAAAGCTGAAATCGAGCCGGAGATAACAGAATGGGACAACGGCGACTATGAAGGCCAAACGCACAGTGAAATCGACAGCGTACGCCCTGGTTGGAATCTATTTCGGGATGGATGTCCCAGCGGCGAATCGCCGATGCAAATCTCGAACCGAGTCGATCGCGTTATTGCAAAGCTTCGAAAACTCAATGGTGATATCGCCTTGTTCACACACGGTCATTTTGGCCGCGTTTTCGGCGCGAGATGGATCGGTCTGCCTGTGGAAATTGCGGAACGCTTTCTCTTGAATACGGCATCGCTGAGCATTCTCAGCTATCAACACAACGACGAGGACGCACCAGCGATTTTGCAATGGAACTCTACTTCACAAGAATCAATCGCAACTTTGAAACGACCACGTTGGGGCGTTGCGTCGGTCGCGTGTGACGCGGCGAAGCGAAAAGCCATCGAACGCTGGGAAAACGAAGGCGGGGAACTGGTTGTGCCACGATGATTGAAGCAAGCCTGATTACCGCTAGACCGGAAATCGTCCACTCGCGTTCGCAGGATTTTCGAACGGATTTAGATGAACTGACAGGCAAAATTGATGCAATATTGAAATCGCAATTCGGCTTTAGCGTAGGCGATCTTCGTGTGACGATGTTGGATAATGGGTTGATTTTGGAAGGGACAGTAGGTTCCTACCATAGCAAACAACTCGCTCAACACGTGGCGACAAAGGTATCAGGGGAAACGATTGCAGCAAACAAAATCCATGTTTGCTGACCCTACTTGCTCGTCAGAACTTCCGGTTGCAGCAAATGCAGATAATGACCATGGTCCGAGGTTACGATCACGAGCGATTCTTCCCATGCATTGCGAGCATCGATCCAACCAAAAATTTTCTCGAGCGCTAACTCTCCGCTCAGAACAGCACCGATCGAATTGTCGATGTTGTTGCTGTGATTGGCCCAGTCGACGTCGCCTGCTTCGACCATCAACCAGAACCCGTCCTTGTCTTCTTGCAGAACGTCGATGGCGGCTTGGGTCATATCGGCCAACGTCGGGTTTTCGTCTAGGTCTGCCTGCGAATAGACTTCCGCGTCCTTTACATCCAATACCGGTTTGTAGTCACCGTCGGCGGTTCGAAACGGCAAGTGCCCCTTCTTGACACCGAAGAACCCAAGTAGACGCTTCTTGTCCGCTACTGCTTTTTTGGTTGCCTCAGCTAACAACGCGGCGCCCTTTGTTCCAGGTGTCCGCTGAGCCACCACGTACTTTGCGGACGGATTTCCGGTGCTGACATCCACGAGCTTGCGGTCTTCGTCAGCCAAGTATCGATTGCCCGCGATGAAGTTTTGGCCTTGGCCTTTTCCGTCTGCTGTCTCCTCGCCATAGCCACCTCCCAGAACAACATCGAGTCCTGGCAGTGGTGTTGATCTGTGCGACACGCTTGGCAGGCCAAGCATATCGCGAGTCAAGTCCTGATAATCATCGCGGCTAACATTATGAGCATACGCTGCAGCTGGCGTGGCATGGCTAATCGGAACGCTTGTCACGGTTCCCACGGCAAACCCCTTGGTCCTCTGCAACCATTGCCCAATCGTTTCGACTGGATTGAGTTTGTAGTCCAAGTTGAGAGCACCGTTGATTGTCTTGATACCCGCCGTTAGCGATGTAGCAGACGATGATGAATCGGTATATGCATGTTCTGAAATCTTCGATCGGCCGATCGGGTACTCGGTATCAATTTCCGTTTGCCACGGAAACGACCCTGCCAATCGAGAATCATAGCCGCCGAATTTGGTTACCGGTTTCGTGTTCAATTGAGCATCGACATCCGTTTCGACTTCATCGCCATAAGGTGACGTGACAACATAACCGAAGTCCGTTTTGCATTTGCTGTAGTCTTGAAACAGTAGGCCAGTTCCTTTGCCTTCTGTGTATCCAACCTTGTTTGACTTGTAGACGGCAGCAGCCTTGGTGGTTTGCCAATCCATTCCGTCAAATACAACTAGGAAAACGTACTTCTTTCCAAGTGTTTCGGTGGCTGTGCGTTGCAATCGATACACATCTGTTTGATCGGCATAGGGAGCATCTGCTCGAACTGTATTGGTCGGCAGCCGACCAAACAAACTTTCAAGCCTCGCCGAATCTCGGTAGATGCTCCCGGCCCCCATATAGCTATCGAACGATCCGCCAAAAACGTAGACAGGAATAAGTCGATTGGAGTGGTTTGTCCAAGCGTTGTAGCTGCTAGGGCGGTTTCCCCAGTGTCCCCAACTTGCAGTCCTGGACGCAATCGCCTCTGCCTGCAGTCGTGCGATTCGATCGAACGAGGCCATCTCCTCTGGAGTTGGGATTTTTGGGCTGTCCGTTTTCTCCGCAACTTTTTCTGCTGTTTTTTCCTGTGCTGCTAGGTTGGAACAAACCAAAAGAGAAAGGGCCGTTAAGGCCAGCGAGTAGTTTCGATAGTTCATGAAGTTGCGAAATAAAACGGAAGGGAACGACGAGAGACCGTGGTCTCCATTCTAAGTCAACCCACCATGTTGCCTAGTTGCTTGTCCAAGAAGACAGTAACAAACGGAAGAGATCAATCAAAAATTCACATTTGCGATGCTTTCGTGTCCCGTTGGTGTACCGGCTTTAGCCGGCTGAAGCCGGTACACCAACGGCCGGCTGAAGCCGGTACACCAACGGCCGGCTGAAGCCGGTACAGCAACGGCCGGCTAAAGCCGGTACACCAACGGGAGTGCTCATTTAAGCCACAACGCAGCATCAGCATCGGTCGGCATCCGCCAATCGCCGCGCGGTGACAACGAAACGGTTCCCACTTTGGGGCCGTCAGGTACACACGTTCGCTTGAACTGGGCTGCAAAGAATCGTCGCAAAAAGGTATTCAATACTTTTGCAATCTCTTCTTCCGGATAGGCGCGTTCGAATTTGGCGTGTTTGGCCAGAAGCAATATTTTGCTGGGCGAAGCACCACCGCGAACAAAGTGATACAAAAAGAAATCGTGCAACTCATAAGGGCCAATCGTACCCTCTGTACTTTGGTGCATCGATTTGTCTTTTGAGAGTGGAAGCAATTCTGGCGAAATCGGAGTGTCAGCAATATCCAGTAAAACTTTGCGTACATCGCCATCAAATCGGCTCATTGCTGCATGTCGAACGAGAAACTGTACCAGAGTCTTTGGGACCGAGCAGTTCACATTGTACATGGACATGTGGTCGGCATTGTACGTACACCAACCCAAAGCCGACTCGGACAAGTCGCCCGTGCCGATCACGAATCCCTTGTTCATGAGCAGCATCGTTCGCATTCTGGCTTGGACATTTTCGAAGACAAGATCGTTTCGGTTTTCGTCGGGAAGTCGCTCTAGTTCCTCTTGCAATGATCGCCAGTTTTTTCCCTCGAGCGAAATACCAAATGGCTGGTGCTTGAGATCCGAAAAAGTGCGGAAGCAGCTTTCTCGAATGTCGATCGTTTCCATCGTCAAGCCGAGAAGCTCCATCAGTCGTGTGGCGTTGTTCTTGGTCTGATCCGTTGTGCCAAACCCGGGCATCGTTACGCCGATCAGGCGAGCCGAATCCCAGCCCATGGCTTCGAACATCTTGGCCGCAACGATGAGAGCTAACGTGCTATCGAGCCCACCTGAAACACCTATGAATAGGCGAGCATCTTTGCCAAGCATGGAAACACGCTTTGCCAAAGCGGCGCATTGAATTTCAAAAATCTCGTCGCAGCGTTCGTCGAGTTCGGCTTTGTTTTGGGGGACAAACGGATGCGAATCGATGAAGCGAATGAGGGACGCCGCCTCCCTTTTCAACTCGAAAGGCACGCGACGAAATGGGAACTGGAGCTCCGGGGTTACGCTTTGGTGCATTGTGCCAAAGACCCGTCGGTCGTGCTCCAAGCGATCCAGGTCTATGTCGCTGGACGCGAAACTGACAACCCCATCGGCGCGAGAAGCGTCGGTTAAGGCTAACCCTGTTCCGATACGCTCGGACTCAGCCAGTAGCGAACCATTTTCAGCGATCAAGCAGTGGGCGCCAAAGACTAAATCGGTGGTCGACTCGGATGGTCCTGCGCTTGCATAAGCATAGGCTGCAATGCACTTCCCCGACTGAGTTGTCACGAGTCGCTTGCGATAGAAGCCCTTGCCAACCGTTTCGTTGCTTGCCGACAAATTGAGCAGCACATTTGCTCCCGCAATCGCTTGACAGGCACTTGGGGGAATCGGGACCCAAAGGTCTTCGCATATCTCAACACCCACCGTTGCGCCACCACATTCGAAGAGCAAATCGGTTCCAAATGGAACCACGACATTCTCGCCAGCGATGGTCAACGTTACTTGCGAATTACGTTTGCCAGCCCCCGACTGAAACCAACGTCCCTCATAAAACTCTTGGTATGTCGGCAAATGCTGCTTGGGCACGATCCCGAGGATTCGTCCATTCCCTAGTACCGCTGCGACGTTAAAAAGTTTTCCATCAAGCGAGAAGGGCAAGCCGACGACTATCAATTGTTTGCTTTGAACGGCAAGCGACAGAGCGATTAATTCTGTCTTGCATGAGTCCAAGAGCACGTTTTGAGTGAACAATTCGCCGCAGGTGTAGCCGCTCAAGCACAACTCGCCAAAGACGATCACATCGGAATCGGGAAAGAAATTGATCGCAGCTTGAATGGCCCGACTGTTTGCGGCCGGATTGGCAACATGGGTCGGAGTAGAGGCTGCCGTAACCCGCAAAAAACCTAAAGGATGCATGGTTTGGACTTCAGCGAGCGGGACTTCGGTGGAAGTGAACGTGTTTCCATTTGCCTTGTTGACGGTGCCATATTCGCGTCTCCTCCATCGCAGAGGATACAGGCTTTCCGTCATTGATTCGTTGTGTTAGCCGAATGTAAGCGATTACTGCCACGTCACCCATGATGCGAATGTGCGGAGCAACAATCGTGGATTGAACGGGGGTCGGCGTCCCACTGGCGGGCAAATTAAAGTAGTAGTTATGGAACTCGAGCCCATCAACTAGATTGCCGAGTGCTTCTGGTTCGAAGCACGTGAGAGATTCGTCGCAGATATCGGCATAGGTCTTCCAATCTCCTGCTGTGATTGCGACAAGCAATTTCTGGGTCAATTCAAGTACGGCATCACGATCGGATTCTAACGACATCGTTTCTTCATCCACTTTCTGGTATTCGATAGATTTTCAAGTCAGTAGCGAGTTTGTTACCAGCCTACTATTCTAACTTGAGTCGCGATCACGCGACACCACGCATCCGCATGTTATCATAGATGGTACCGAGAGTCGTGCTCTATTGGAGAGCGTCGATCGAAGCATTGGAGAAACGTCCTGCCTGCAGTCAGATGCAGGAACTACACCAAGTAATTCAAACCGAATGAGAGGATTTTGCGAAAGATGGCATCTCGACGAAGTCGCGAAACCCAAAAAACGAGTCCGTTGCAAAGTTCCGAATCAAGGTCTATTGTTCCGAAGAGCGCGATCCGTGCAGCAATCCTCGTTGTCTTAGCCATTTTTTCGTTGGGTGCTTTGGTCTATCTCTTCGGCCCGCCGCTATGGGACGACGAACTGGATACGGCTGTTCCGCTTCCTAAGTTACCGACCGTGAGGAACAAGGACAGCAAGCAGCTTTCGACCTCGAATCGCTACATTGAAAAAGGGAATTTGACCTTGGCCTGGGACACAATTCGGCCCGATCTGATGATGCAACTCCAGCCGACATCATCCACAAGCAACATAACTCCCGCAGACTATTCGGGGCCAGATCGATGCAAGGAATGTCATCAAGCAAACTATGACGACTGGTCGCGGCATCCGCACAGGTGGATGAACGCACTAGCAACGGAATCGACCGTTTTTGGCGACTTTACCGGGGAAGCCACCATTGAATACAAGGGCGGGATAGGCCGTTTCTTTCGCGAGGGCGACCGATTCCTGATGAGTTATGATCGAGGTGAGCTTTCGCGACTCTTCGAAATCACGCAAACCATCGGTTCAAGATACTACCAGTATTACATCGGAAAGGGGATAAAAGGAAGCGAAGCCGCCGATCACCCTTATTACCGCGAGGATCAAGTCCTCCCGTTCGGGTTTTGGCTCGACCGAAAAGCTTGGGTTCCCATCGTGCATGTCCACGACGAGCAGGCCGAATCGATCCGTTGGGAAAGCGCGATCGACCTTAAACCCGCCGATAGCGGGCCGGACGTCGGGAGTTCTGAAGTGAGTCGTTCCCGAGGCCTCTTCGCGACCGAAGATCCATTGCCGCTCACCTACGCGAAAGCGTGTAACTTTTGTCATACGACTTTTCCTTTGGCCGATATGTTGATTCGATTTCCCGAGACCATCGGGGCTTCACTGACCGAACCCGCAGTCTTTTCGATGAGCAACTATTTGGCGCATTCACGTCCTGATTTTTGGGACGGCAAAGCGCCACCAGAAACGTTTCCATCTGAGGAACTTAAATCCAAGACTAGCAAGTTCACCGCGTCCGAGGCGAAAGACAAAGCAGTTACTTTGGGCATCAGTTGCGAAGCATGTCACCTCGGCTGTAGTTTTCATGCCGACAACAAAGAAGCCAAGCCCTCTTTTTTGCCTCAAAGCCCTGACCTTTATGTCCATACAGATCCTGCCGAAAAAGATTTGGGGCGAACCGCCAAGAACATCAACAGTACCTGCGCCCGTTGTCATGTCGGAGCTCGCCCGACTTACGCGGGAGGCATGGCAACTTGGAACTCGACCGAACACACCGACGCGATGAAAGGAAAGTGTTACACACAATTGACGTGTGTTCAGTGCCACGACCCTCACAAGCCAACGGGTAAAAAATGGTCAAAACCCCCAGATCAAGATGATTTGTCGTGCCTCAAGTGCCATGACCGATTCGGTCAAGCGGACGTCCGTCTAAGTCATACTCGCCATGCGTCCGGTAGCAGTGGCGATCGCTGCATGAATTGTCATATGCCGCACATCAACGAAGGCATGCAGGACGTTGTTCGCACCCATACGATCTTCTCGCCAACCAATGCCGAAATGATTCATGAGAATCAGCCCAATGCGTGCAATCTCTGCCATTTAGAAAAAACAATCGACTGGACCCTTGACCATTTGAAAGCATGGTACGGAAGCACCTATGACGCCGCTAAGATTGCAAAGGCGTATCCTAATCGCAAAGAATCCGTTGGAGTTGGCTGGCTCAAATCCGAACATCCTGCAACGCGACTTGTTGCAGCTTCCGCGATGGCCAGAGAAAACGCTCAATGGGGGCTACCTGAGCTGGTAAACATTCTCGATGACGAATACCTAATGAATCGCCAGTTCACGCAAACAGCCGTCGAAAGTTTAGTCGGCAAGAAGCTCAACGAGGAGTTTGGTTATTGGTATTACGCAACGAAAGAGGGGCGTAGAGGCCCAATAGAGAGGGTCAGGGCGTTCCTTTCGAAAGCATCGATGCCAGGAGGTCAGGAAAGCCGTAGCCAATAGCGCCTAATTGACTTGATCACACGCGGCGATATGCTAGGCGCGGCACAAGATGTCAACTTCTGTAACTGTGTCATGGACAATCAATGCAGGGGAATCATGAATTCCAACGTTCAATTTTTTTTCAATCAGCTTGGTTTTGCTTTGCCGATGATGCTTGTGTTTATCACTGCAATCGTTTTGGCATTTATCAATTTCCGACGCGCGTATGTTCCTGCGTTAGTAACACTGATTGCATCTGCTGCATTGATTTTCTTGACGGTGGCGAGAGTAGCTGTCTCCATTTTTTCCTATACGATGCGATCATCGTACAACGCCCAATTTATGAGCTATTTCTATTTGTTCATCAATGCGATGGAGGCCGTCGCGATTGGCGCTTTGGTTGTCGCGATTTTTTTGGGGCGTGGAACGCGGGATTAGGCGTTTCGTGATGAAAAAGTGAATAAAGAGCTTTTTGAGGCGTTTCAAGTACATCAATCCGGCGACTTGAACCGGGCCGAAGGACTTTATCGGCGGTTGCTTGAGGAGCCCTCGATTGCTCTGCAAGTCCATCAATTGTTAGGTGCGCTGCTTCTTCAAAAGAAGGAGCCCAAATCTGCAATTCCCCACCTGGAAGCCGCGGTTCTGGGAGCGCCAACATCGATCCCCATCCTAAACAATCTGGCTATCGCGTACACACGTAGTGAGCGGAAAGAGGAGGCTGTCGCAACCTATCTTCGCTCGCTTGCTATACAGCCAAGCAATGTCGAGACGCTAAAAAATCTTGCCGAAGTCCTTATCAAATGGAAGCGGTACCAGGCTGCAGTTGATGTTCTGTCCAGAGCGATTCCGCTTAACCCCACATCCGATCTGGTATTGATGAAGTACGGTCTTGCTCTTTACAAACTAGACCGCAATCAAGAGGCTAAGGTCTGCTTTGAGCGGATTCTTGGCCGTGAGCCAAATCACTTTAAAGCTCTATTAGGGCTAGGGCGTGTTTTGCTTCGGCATTCTGTGGCGAGCGCAGAATCGGTCCAGATCTGGCGAAGACTTGTCGAGATGTCGCCGACGAACCCTGCCATCTTGAACAATTACGGCTCTGTCCTGAAAAACAGCAAGCAGGATACGGAAGCCGAGGAAGTGCTTCGGCGATCGCTTCAATTTGCCCCAGAATTTCTACCCGCCATCTGCAACCTCGGAATCGTTCTAGCCGCACAAGGGCGATACGAAGAGTCTCGAGATCGCTTTCGCCAGGCAATTGCGATGGAGGCAAATCGTTCGGCAGAATTCGAGAGCGACTTGGAGGGAGACGGTGAGAACTACTCCCTAGTAGACGAGCCGACTTGGAAAAAGTATGGCTGCATTGCCTATGGCCAGCTTGCAACGATTGAAAATGTACTCGGCAATCTGGCTGCGGCAGAGATCGCCATCGATCGAGCCTTGTCGATCGATTCAGAACATGCGGAAAGCCATCTGATACTCGCACTCTTGCGACTTCAGCATGGGGATTTTGAGATGGGCTGGCGTGAGTATGAATGGCGAAAGCGATCAACCAATGCGCCACGCATGTTTTCTGAGCCCGAGTGGCGGGGCGAAAACAATCCGGAGCATACGGTTTTGATTCACGCTGAGCAGGGGCTTGGAGACACTTTGCAATTTGTTCGATATGCGAAAATTGTCAAGAAGCGAGTAGGGCGAGTCGTGGTCATGACGCAGCGACCGCTGGTCCAATTCATCCGGGGGTGCTTAGAAGTAGACGAAGTGGTCTCGGAAACGGATCCGACACCAGCCTTCGACAGCCACGTAGCGTTGATGAGCTTGCCAACCGTATTGCAAACAACATTCGAAACGATACCAAGTCAGGTTCCCTATCTGGTTGCGGATCCGAATTTGGTTGCGGAATGGCGAATTCGATTCCAGCCATCGGCGGCGATCCGAGTTGGAATCGCATGGCAGGGGAACAAAGAGTTTGGCTTCGATCGAGATAGGAGTGTACCACTGAGGTACTTTAAGCCACTCTCCCAGATCGCCGGTGTTGAGTTGATAAGTCTCCAAAAGGGGTATGGGACGGAACAACTAAATGATATCGACTTCAACGTGACTCAGTTCTCTGGCGTCGATGAAATGGCAGGGCCTTTTATGGACACGGCCGCGATGATGATGAATCTGGACTTGGTCATAGCTTCGTGTACGGCCACGGCCCATTTGGCAGGCGGGTTGGGGCGGCCAGTTTGGTTAGCCAAGAGTTTCAACTGGGACTGGAGATGGCGTTCCGACGAACACGGAGCAAATCCTTGGTACCCAACGATGCGAATGTTTTCTCAAAGAACGCGAGGCGATTGGGAATCGGTATTTGAGCGGATGGCTGATGAGCTTCGTTTGATGACCGAAAAATGATTTAGACGGACATGGTATCGTCGTGGTGGATCTCGCCACCTAAACGATTGAGGACAATCGTTTTACACTAGCCAATCCAGAACATTGCGAACCAGAGAGTTGCGGCGATTGCTCCGAGGAAGCTGAGTGTCCATAAGCCGGTTTGCCACGCTTGGGCGAGGATCTTTTCGTTGCGTTCGTGGCGTGTGGCTGCCATGACCAAAGAGACTGCAACGAGAATCGGCAACAGCCACAACAGGTATTCGATCGATATCGCCATTAAGATCACTACTCCGTTCGCTTAGAAACTAGCCTTGGCATTCAAGTCTCGCAAGGTTTCAGTCAGGTCGATTCGCGTGCTGTCCGCCCAGAGCCCTTCCAAGTCATAAAACTTGCGGCACTCTTCGTCGAACAAATGGATGACGACGCTGCCGTAATCCAAAGCGATCCAGCGACTTTCGTCATAGCCTGCTACGCTCAATCGCGATTCGCCGCGCGCCTTGAATACGCGATGGATTTCTTCAGCGATGGCCTGCAATTGCCGGCGGCTTGTACCCGTTGCGATCACGAAGCAGTCGAAGATGCTCGTCTGCTTGGATAGGTCCAAAACGAGTATGTCCTGCCCTTTGTTTTCCGCTGCAGCACGCGCCGCAAGCTTTGCACATTCTACGCTATCGGCAAGCGTTTGCTGAGAAAGTACTGTTGTTGTCGTTGCCGTATCCGGTTGTGCCATTAGTGTGCCAAATGAGTGGAGGTTGATTTTCAACTCAGAAGTTTACTTGAATTCCAGGGAATTGTCACGCCTGAAGCCGCCACGGTTCACTTAGAAGTCGCGGTTTAGGCCTGCTATTCCAAGCATTTGGCTGGGATTTTCTGGAAATCGTTGGGATTCTAGGAGGCTGCAGGTCTGATCTGAGCCGTCCAATTCGTTTGGGAGAGCGAGGCTCCTGCCGAGCTGGGAACGCCGCGGCTCGGCAGGAGCGTCGCCCTCCCAAAAGCCAGCGTTGGCCACGCGGGATTAGCTAGCTTTCCACGAAACTCAAGGAATTTTGAGATTCCGTGACCAAACGTGTCCGGAAATTGTTTAACTTCAACTGTTCTCAATTACCTTTAGATTCTTATGTTAACCAGTCGATTTGTTTCGTCCCTGCGACGCGATAGCATCCGAACCTTCTTTGAAGCGTCACCGACCGCTCGGCTTCTTCGTTCCGATAACGCACCTCTGATCCTTGATTTTCTCCACCGCGTGTTCAAATCGGGAGAACTCATTTCGATCGGCCAATCGGATCTTCGTACACGTCTCATTGGCTACCAAGAAGAAATCCACGAAACGGAACCTAATCTATTGTCTGGCCCGCCCGAACGTTATCTGACTCAGTGGTCGGATTCGGGATGGTTGCAGCGCTTTCTCGAAGCGGCGTCGCTCGAACCTCAATTCCAGCTGACTCGTTACGCCGAAGAAGCGATCCAGTTCGTCGATGCCGCAGTCGCTCGCGGTTCCAATTTGGTCGGAACGGAAAGTCGACTTCGACTGGTCATCGATACTCTAGAGGATATCGTCCGCGGTGCGTCCGCTAACCCCGACCGCCGACTTGAATACCTGCGAGCTCAGCGCGCACTGATTGATGCCGAGATCACAGCCATCGAGTCTGGGAAATCGGTTCAAGTCTATCGGCCAGCCCAAATACGGGAACGATTTCAAACCGCGGTCGATCTCTTGCGAGCTCTGCAATCGGACTTTCGGGCTGTCGAAGAACGCTTTCAAGCGATCGCTCGTGAGGTACAACAACTGCAAGCATCTGGCGATGATTCTCGAGGTCACATCCTGGGCCACGCTTTGGACTCGGAAGACTTGCTCAAACAGCAAGACGAAGGGATCAGCTTCTTTGCGTTCGTGTCCTTTTTGTTCTCGCCAAACCAACAAGCCATCCTCAGAAAGAACATCGAGGAGATACAGCAGCTCGCGGCGCTGGCCGACCAGCACGAGTCGCTAGCCCGCGTTCGACGTATGGTCCCTTCACTCCTGGCCGAGGCGGAAAAGGTCATGCGAACTACGGCTCGACTCTCGGGAACTTTGCGGCGACTGCTCGACGCAAGAGCAGCGGCACACCGTGTCCGACTTGCTAATGTACTGCGTGATATCCGACAACAGGCATTGCGTTTGCGTGGCGCACCGGAATGTCAATCGATCCAGATCTCGGTGGACGCTGAGGCGGAAATCAGCTCGCCGATGGCTCGGACATTTTGGGTTCCACCCCAGGACTTCGACCAAAGGCATTTGACCGAACAAGTGATTGACCCGCGACATGCTCAAGCCATGGCCTCTGCGTTTTCAAAACTGCAACGATTGGATCTGCGAAAGCTGCGCAGCCATATTCGCGAAGCAACTTTACTCGGCCAAAGTGAGACGCTGCCGGAACTACTAGAGCGCTGGCCATTGACAGGCGGCGTGGTCGAGTTGCTCGGCTACTTGCAAATCGCACACGATGATTCGCACAAAATCGATACTAGCACAATTGATCGCATCAAGATCATCCTCAAATCGCGAGGAAAAACATCCACGTTAGCGGTCTCCGTCCCCCATGTCGAATTTCAGGCAAAAGCGTTAACACGCGAAGTGGCAACAAAACCGCGATGATCAAGTCCAAAGTAGCAGGCAAGCTCCGCGTGCCGTCCGCCTATCTGCCTATCTGCGACAATGAATGTAGTTGTGCTCTGTCGTGCCGTCTGCCGGTCCGTTGTTTTTGGAACTCCTGTGGACGGCACATGGAATGTGCCCACTGATAACTGATAACTGATAACTGATAACTGATAACTGATAACTGATAACTGACATGGACCTCTTCTCACCCAACGCAAACAACAATGTAATCCCGCCTCCAGCGGACTGGAGTCCTGTTGCAGTTCGGCTTCTACAAGGGGTTGTTTATCATGATGACAACCTCGATTTGTGGGAACAACTTCTCGAAAACGTATCTCCGATTACGGAGTACTTCGGCAAGCTTGGGCTACTGCTGGTCGTCGATGAACCGGACGCGATGGCGTATCTGCGCCAGCTCGATGAGGAAGAGATGCAACCCGATTTTCCTGCCGTGCCGCGGTTGTTTCGCAGAACTCCTTTGGGATACGAAGCGACTTTGCTTTGCGTGCTATTGCGAGATGAACTCAGGCAATACGAAGAAGAAGATGTCCAAAACGAACGGTGCGTCATCACGCAAAACGATTTGTTATCACTCTGGGAAGCGTTCTTTCCGGACCAAACAGATTCGGTTCGCCTCAACCGTTCGCTCACGGCCGCATTGCGAAAAATGGAAGATCTGAAATTTGTTCGACAGTTCGAAAAAGAGCCACCCTCTTGGGAAGTCCGTCGAATCATTAAGGCTCGGTTGCCTCTCTCGGATTTAGAAAGGTTGCGATTGTCGCTCGTTTCAGCCGTCGGCAAAAAAACAGACGATAGTCCATCGGAAGAAGCATGACGACTACGCATTCGAAATCAAACAAGACCATCGAGCCAATCAGGCCGTCCGATTTACGCTCAAATGAAGTATGCGCGACTGGCTCAGACCGACCGCCGTTACCTGGCTATCGGCTGGCCAAGCTTGAGGTCTACAATTGGGGCACGTTCGATGGGGCGGTGTATTCTGTTCAACCTCGAGGTCAAACGACTTTGCTGGTCGGTGAAAACGGTTCGGGCAAGTCGACTTTAGTCGATGCTTTGTTGACGTTGCTAGTTCGGCCCCAAACAAGAAACTACAACGTTGCCGCAGGTGCGTCAAAAAACGAACGGGACGAGAAGACTTACATTCGCGGAGCCTACGACCGCACTGTCGGCGACGGCGGACGGCCTCAGATTCAGTACCTACGCAATGGCAATGGGCACTACACCGCACTGCTCGCCAGCTTTTCGAATGCCGCTGCTGGTTCGATGTTCACGATCTGCCAAGTGCTTTATCTGAACAACGAAAACGCTGTCGAAAAAGTCTATGCGTATTGCGATTCGGAACGCGGCATCGTTCGCGATCTCGGCGAACTAGGGACCGGCAGCTCGATTGCTCGCACGCTCAAGGATCGCGGGTTCAAAACGACGAGCAGTTACAAGGAGTACTTTCAGTGGCTACAGCGCAAGACCGGCTTCCTTGCCAAAGCCATGGACATCTTCAATCAAACGGTGGCGGTCAAAGACGTGCAACGTCTCGATGAGTTTATTCGGCAGCATATGCTCGAACGTAAGCCTTGGAACGAACGCGTCGGCAGACTGCTTACGCACTTCGCCGAGCTTAGTGAAGCGCATCGCATGCTCGTACGTGTTCGGCAACAAGACGAACTCTTGCGTCCGATTGTCGAAGCCGGCCAGCGTTATCAATCGCGGTTGGAAGAACTCGAGCTTTCGAAACTCCGACAGAGCGCGATCCGCTTTTACTTTGCAGATCGAACGGTTCAGCTTTTGGAACCGATGTGCAGCCAGTGGCAGCAGCAGATCCAAAATCTCAATGAAGACATTTTGCGATTAGAAAAATTGCAAGATCGATTGCGGAGCGAGATCGCTAGGTTGGAGTTCGAAATAGAGAATGCAGGTGGCGATCGGTTGCGACAACTGCCTGGGCTCATTGAACAGGCTGAAGCGATCGCCAAGGTTAAAGCAACTTACCGTGCCAGGTTTGAATCGCAGCTTGTTTCGGCCGGTATTTCTGTTCAAGTGACTTCACCCGAACAGTTTGCAAAAGTTCGCAAAGAGAGTCAAGGACGGCGAGCCAAGCTGCTAGAAGAACGTCAGTTAAAACGAACTCAAGAAAGCTCGCTGCAATTTGAAATTGGATCGTTAACCCGCCAGCTCTTCGAAGATAGATCGGAGGCCGAGGCTCTCGAAAAACGAAAAGGCAACTTGCCCGAGTCGTTTATTGCTGTTCGAGATGCCATTTGTCGCGATTTGAAATTGGCTCCGAGCGATTTGCCGTTCGCGGCTGAGTTGATTGCTGTTAACCCGAAGGAACGAGAATGGGAATCGTCTGTCGAGCAAGTGTTGCACTCGTTTGCCAGAAGCCTTCTAGTATCACCGGATTTCTACGCTCGGGTGGCTGGCTACGTCGATCGAACACGTCTGGTCGACGGACGAGGCCAAGGCCAAAGGCTTGTTTACTTGCGAGTTGGCTCGAAAGCCAAGTTCGGACCATCGACGCCCGGTTCGCAAGCGAGCAGTTCTCAATCGCGATTGATGCACAAGTTGGAGTTTCCGGACCACCCGCTGGCTCCTTGGGTTCGGTCTGAGATCCAATCGCGATTTGACTACGTCGCTTGCGAAACGATCGAAGAGTTTCAGAAGCTTGACGCGGCTGCGATGACCAAGAATCGGCACATCAAGTCTGGAAACGCGCGCCACGAAAAAGATGACCGTCAAATGCCAGACGATCGGCGGCATTTTGTGCTGGGCTGGGACAATCGGCAAAAGCGTTTGAGTTTGGCCGAAGCGATTCGATGCGGTACTGAGGACCTACAGCAATTGCAATCGCGAGTGCAGAAACTGAACGCAGAGACAGACCGAATCACCGGCGCATTGGAGGCGTTGGATCAAACGCTCAAGACAGAGGATTTTGATGCAATCGACAATTTCCGACACGAGTTCGAAGCATCACAACTGAAACTCGAACGGCAACGCATCGAGGAATCCGACGATCGCATTCGAGAGCTGAAAGCTCAGTGCTCGGATCGACGAGCCGAGGTTGTGGGGCATCAACAGGACCGCGACCAAGCGATTGCCAAACGAACCATGCGAGAGCGTGAGTTGAACGATGGCAATCGATTGTTGGAAAGTGCTCGCAACACACTGCGGCGAGCCGATACGGAAGGTACGTTGACGTTAGCCACCGAACAATTCGAGTCGCTTCAGGATTCGCTCAAAGAGCCTCTGTCGATTTTGAACTTAGGGACATTGCCTGGCGTGACCGAGCGGCTTCAACGCGAGAGCGTCGAACGATTGCAAGAGCGACTCGTTCCAATCGCCAGGGAAATGACCAGTGGCATGACTCGGTTCTTGAAGAAATTCCCGGACGAGCAAATCGAATTGGATGCGGACGTCGGATCTCTTTCCAGTTTTGTGGCTTTGTTTGAGCGGATTTCTGTCGATGATTTGCCCAAGCATGAAGAGAGATTCAAACGTCGCTTGAATGAAAACGTGCTCAATGAGATTGGCTTGTTGCACGGTGGTCTCGAGGATGAACGCGATGAGATTCGGGACAAGATCGAGCAGCTTAACACGGCGTTGAAGCTGCTGGAGTGGAAGTCCGGAACGTTCATGCGATTAGAGCCAACAGATGTTCAGGATCGCGAGATTCAAGATTTCCGAAGGGACTTGGCGGGCTGTTTGACAGGCACGTTGGATGGGTCGCCGGAGGCAAATGAAGCGACGTTCATAAGGATCGAAAAATTTGTAGCGAAGCTTCGCGATGACGGAAATACACGTTGGCGAGAAAAGGTCGTGGACGTGCGCAATTGGTTCAACTTCGCCGCACGCGAGATTGTCAAAGAGACCGGTGAGCCTCGCAGCTACTATGACGGAGGAACGGGACAATCCGGAGGTGAGAAGGGCAAGCTTGCGTTTCTGGTTTTGGTTGCGGCCATTGCTTATCAATATGACCTTGACCCGGATGCGACAACGAGTGAGCGTTTTCAATTCGTTATGGTGGACGAGATGTTTTCGAGGAGCGACGATGCGCATGCGGAGTACGCGCTCGATTTGTTTGCCCGATTTGGATTGCAGTTGCTTATTGTCGCTCCATTGGACGCGAAGGCTCGCGTCACTGAACCATACGTTGGCACTTATCTGCATGTGGTCAAGAACAAGCAGACCAACCGCAGCGAACTCATTTCCATCACTGCTGACCAGCTCAACGACTTTGTCGATTCCTAAATCAGACTAGTAATCTGTCCCGTTTCGTTTTTGGTTAGCGGAACGGCGCAAGCCGTCCGGTGAGGGGGGACTTCGTTTGATAGTCAGCCGTAGGCGTACTGTCAAACGAATGCGGTACGCCTACGGCTGACCGTTAAACGACAGTATCTCCAAGCCGCAATGCCTTAGAGTGTGTGTCAAATCGACGCTTTCAGACATAATTGCATCTATTTCAAATGTTGCTTGATCCATGCGGCGCCAGCTGCAATCCCTGAATCAATCATCGGTTGGTAATGGCCACCAGTGGCTACTTCCTTGATGGTGACATCTTTTCCAGCGTTTTGGAGTCTTGCCGCAAAAGCCCGGCTTTCTTCGATTGGTACGTTGGAATCATCAGCCGCGTGAAAGAGCATCACGGGGCATTGGATTCGCATTTCATGGGTGCGAGGCGAGCTTCTGACTAAAAACTCCGCTAGGCCCTCGAATCTAAAACTCATTGTCCTGACCAAAGCAGCTGGGATTCTGGCTTTGAGATCCGTGCAAGGTGCAAAAGCAACGCATCCGGCCAATCGCGGTTCATGTTCGGCCAAGAGCAATGCCGTCGTTCCAGCGGAGCTGTGCCCCGCGGAAAAGATTTGTTTTGGGTTTACTTCTGGTATGTTGGACAATACATATTCGATTGCAATTTGAGCGTTGGCTAAGCCGGCGTTGGAATCCCGAAACGCTTGGTATGACTTCGGTTCAGGTGCATTGTCGTCACTCGGTCCATCGAGTTCATAAGCAACCACGATGAAACCAGCTCTCAGAAAAAGCTGGTGCTCTGCTTCATCCCCATCGCTCAATTTCATTCCTGTCATCAAGGTACTGCCAGCGCCGCAAATCAAGACACAAGGAGTTGAACTCGGCTGCGGTTTCGCATCGGGCATGTAGACCCAAAGCCTCGAATTGCTACCCGCGGGTTTGCCGTATCCGCTGCCATCACCGAAAAAGACTTCGGTCTTTGCCCCGAGACCATGAAAGTATTTCGAAGTCCTTTTGATGGAAACAGCCGGAACCGGATTTGTCCCGTAGTCGAACGCTTGCGACGCAGAAGCTGGCACGCTTGGGAAACGCATAAGCCACAGCCCGGCCCCACAACAAATACAAATGGTGAGCAAGAAGAAGCCACCCAAGACCCCAAGCACGATCCAAATTTTGCTCGATTTTTTAGGCTGTTGATTCATGTTAAGGTTCCATGTGATTGGAGTGGTAGGCGTTGGGGCGATTGCAAATGAGAGAGTCTAACGGCGATAGTTCGTAGCTACGAGGCTCGCTGTGAAGTAATTTGTAGCGAAACTTGTCAAGAGTTTCGGTGGTTTATGCAATGCAGCCGAAAGTCTTGACGACTTTCGCTACAGGAAAGCCCAATTTGCATTGAGAGAAATGCGAAACAGCGTTGCGAGCCACGCCTCTGGAAATCGGCTAGCGCTTCAGGCTCAGTATGCTTCAATCAACTGGAAGAGACTTAAGACTTTTTAGCACTAGCCCCGGTTTCCAAAAGTGCTCGACATCCGTCGAGAACCGCGGCTAACGCAGTGCCGCAATTTTTAGTTTCAAGACAAAGACGAGTGACGACGTACTTAGCAATGAAACAAACTCGATTCGCTGGTGATAAGCTAGATAGCCTGGGGTCTCTTTGTGGATTACAATTGGTATGATTGCTCTACCGCTTAAAAAACGCACTTGCAACTAACCATGACTCTCGACCAGCTCATCGAACCGATTCGGCATTCGCCGTTGTTGCCTCGCATCGTCGAGGAGTTGCTGCAGCAGATTGCTAGGGAACAGCAGCTTCGCGCTACCTTCTATGCGGAAATGACGCCGGAACAGAAAGTTGAATTCATTGATGGAACGGCTGTTTTCCATTCGCCTGCTAAGAATCGGCATGTGATCGCCACCGGCTGCATTTTTCAGGCGATGAACATCTTCGTGATCGCGAATCGACTTGGAACGGTCAAATCCGAAAAGTGCTTGTGCGTGTTCCCTCGCAATGACTACGAGCCGGATGTGGTCTTTTTTGGAGTTGAGAAGTCTTCACGGCTCAATCTGGATACGCTTAAGTTTCCGGTCCCTGATCTGGTGGTTGAGGTGCTATCCGAATCAACTGAAGCACGCGATCGCGGTACGAAGTTTATCGATTACTCAGCACAAGGGGTGACCGAGTATTGGATAGTGGATTCTGAACGACGGGTGCTTGAGCAGTACCTTCACGAAAAGGACGGGCTTGAACTCAAGAAGAAATCGGACTCTGGCCTTGTGGAAAGTCGAGCAATCCCAGGCTTTGTCTTCGCGATCGAAGCCCTCTTTGATGAACAGAAAAATCTTGAATCGATCCGTAAGTTGCTTTAAGGACTTCGGTTTTCGACCGCCGCGGTGGTATGTCCGGCTACCGCCCCAACGATGGCAAAAAGTCCTGAACCATCTGGTAGCACTTGGCTGACAGCCCCTGCTGTTTCGATGCCGTACCTCGCGTAAAGGTCATGCCGAACATTCTCTATTTCTTCGGAACTGCCATGTATTGACACGTACTGTATCACTTCGTTGGTTGCAATCGTCTCATGCCAAAGGGCTACTACCGGTAGTTCTTGAACGGCCGCGTACGTACCGGGGCGATCTCGTTGGCTAATATCTTTTGGATAGGCAGCCTCTGCCAACCCAAGCATTGGCATGTCCGAGTAAAGGTAGATCGAATTGCTGTAAGGGTTGTATTCGTCTTTGCCAAACAAACGGCCTGGGACAAAAGTGTATTTTAACCACTTAAGGGAACCGACTGTGTATCTCCAACCGGGGGCAATACGGTGATTCGATGTCAAACGCTGCCATTCCTTGATCGGCGCATATTGGTTTACGCGAACGACAGTATCGCCGAGGTTGCTTTTCACCATGTAGTCCGTTACTTCACAAACCGTTGCATCAGAGACCTGATGATTCTGGGCTCGTCGATCCCACTGGAGAATTTTGCGGGGGATTCCAAAAAACCAACCCGCCGCATCAATCAAAGGACGCTTAGCTCCGCGTTCAACTTGAATGGCACAATCTGCCTGATCACACACCCTTGGATTCGAAGCCATGTCATTGAGAGACGACTGAGCCAAAGCAGCGCCTCCGCTGCAACTGGCTAGGCTGACTAAAGTTATGTACTTAACGCTGAATCGCAGCATTGTCTTGCATCGCATGATTTGCCTAGTGCCATTTGCTTTCTTGCTTTTTGAAAACCTGACCAAACCCGCCATCACTTGTATCGGCATAAATCCAATTCAACCGAGGAGAAATAACGTGAATTTATCGATAAACGGTAAATCGGTATTGCCTGTCATTATGCAAAGCGTAGAATTCCGCCATGGATGACATCGGAAAAGAAATGGATGGCGGGAAGGAATTGCTGCGGTGGAACCGAGTGCTTTCGGTTTTTGCATGGCTCGGCACCGCGTGGACGATTTACTTGATTGGCGCGCTTTTCTTTAGCAGCGATTTCACAATCGCCATGAAGACTTCCCACGGAACCAAACTGTTGACGGCCGTCGACTTCAATCGAACCCAACGGTTGGTAACGAGCATCATCGTTTTGCCCCCGATCTTGTGTTGGATGTCCTGTTTGTTTCAAGTCCTTCGGCTCTCGAGCTGTTTTTCGAAAGGCGAAATTCTATCGATTGGAGTCGCTCGGTGTTTGGAGTTGTTTGGGTACGGCTTGGCAATGCAAGGCATCGCGGAGTCCGTTCAGATCCCAATTTTGTCAACGTACTTGATTGGGCAAGGAATCATCGATTCCGTTGATGGAGTTTGGGAAACCGTAGTTGGTGGCGGAGTTCTAACTTCCATGTTAGCGGCCGTCTTAGTTGTCGTGATAGCACGTATACTGCGTATTGGCATTCGATTGCGTGAGGATGCCGAATTGACCATTTGATTCGCTTGGAGGGTGCCATTGCGATCGTTGTGAATTTAGATGTGATGTTGGCGAAACGAAAGATGAAGCTCAATGACTTGTCTGCGGCAGTAGGGGTCAGTGTTCCCAATCTATCCGTGCTCAAAACGGGCAAAGCGAAAGCCGTACGTTTCAGTACGCTCGATGCGATTTGTCGCGTTTTGGATTGTCAGCCAGGCGACCTATTAGAGTTTCGCGCTGAAGGTCGCAATGCATCCGAAGGGATATCGAACATCGATGACTTGGATGGTGAGTAACGGAACCAGTCCTCGGGTAACTTTGGGACAAGGAACCAATTACCCGGCCTTGGGCATTTGAGCTCAGACGGTCGAAGCTGGTTTACCGCCTTTAGGCGGCTGTATCGTTAGTTTAGTTAGTTGCGTTTATCGCCGTCTAAAGACGGTACACCGACCAGTTTGTAGCCGCCTCAAGGCGGTACACCAACCCAAGCATCCAATTGTAGCGATTGTAACGCGCGATTTGCGGCGAATGCTTGCCGCAAAATTTTTGGCTGGCGACTTCTGAGACCTACAATTGCGAGGAACTTTCTCCCGGTCCGAACTCGGTTCGCTGCTAAAGCGAAAACTCAATGCAACTAACCCAACTCGTCGAACGACTTCAACGACAATTGCCGAATGCGAACGATCGACGTGTCGCGTGTTTAGCTATGTTGTTATGCGATCGAGATCCGCAACTCAAATGCCTAAACGATGGAGAGTTGTTCCTGAGTCTACTTGAGGAAATTCAGCTTCGGCTAAACTCCATTGATGACCAACATGCTGCCGTCGCTCAAGAATTAGACCAACTGGCCTCAACCGAACCGTGCGAATTCGAACCAAAACACGTTTGGACTCTCATTCGAGCTATCAAAGTTCAAAGTCAGTTCGTGGATATTCTGACCGGCTCGCGCTCCGAACAATTAAGTGGCTCCAATTCGGTTAATGACTAACAATTGCATGGGTTCCACCTGAACCAAAGATAATGCCAAATGGCACTCTCACACAGTTAGCGGAAGGGCGTAAGCCTTCCGGTGAGTGACCGTTTGATGCGAAACTGGAGGGCTCGCGTCTTTTGAAGTTGCACTGTGTTGAGAAATGTAGCTGAATTCGTGAGAATTCAGACACTTTGCAGTTAAGACGCGGCCAGAATTCTCACGAATTCTGCTACGCAATCACAGGTGTGCAACTTCAAAACTGGCGCTCTGGCGTTAAAAGGATACAATTGAAAGCGAGTGCCGCTGGCGTAATGTCGACGGAATCAAAAAGGCTCGTCGGAACCATCATCCTTGAGCCAAGTAACCGATCCTCGCAAATCCATCAAAAAGCAACGGACATGTACGTCCCAGGCTTCTGGGTCGCCACCTTCCGCAATCTTCCTTGCACAGTGGGCTGCGATTTCGTCTTTCAATTGAAAAGCAAACCTGCGATGGTCTGCTTCCTCACGCCTTAACTCCGCTGGACTATCTCCATACTTGCCACTCTCGCCTAAGAACTTCGCATAGGCGCCGCAATCTCGATGTTCCATCAAATACACATCTTGGATCTGATGCAACTGCACAGCGATATCCAAGTGCTGAAAGAACACATCGTACCATGACTCATGGTCCTGCTGGATGACACCCAACGCAGCACCTGCGAAAACAAGCTGATCGTATCGGTTGGAAAGATTGTCACCCTCCATAAACGGAACCAAATCGTCAATCAATCGCAAGTCCATGCAACTGAGCAGTAAGACGTTCTTGCGAGGCGGCGGGTAGGGGCGATAGTTAGACGATGTTCGATGTATTTCCATATGCGTTTTTTGGTAAGAGTAGAGCCCGTATCAGTGCCTCAAAACGGACTGACATCGGCAAGGAAGTAAAGAGTTTATTCTATCATTATTCTTGCTTGTCAAGCCAGTTGTCCAGCTGCGCCGACATCAACGAAGCACTTCTTGGGTTCTTCCTTAGCAGTGAAAACGAAGAGAGCAAAACTCGCTTGAGCGGCGGATCGAATTCCGCCCGCTTGGCGACATAGGTCAAATACATGAAGTTAGAAGCGGTTACGCTGTTGCCCGATGGAATCACTCCGTCAACTGGATCCTGAAAACGAGCGATCAATTCTGCCTGATCGTTGGCCGTATAATAAAATCCACCGGTTTGTTCATTTGCGAAAAATCGCAGTTGAGTTCGGCTGAGTTCAACGGCTTGCAGCAACCACCTCTCTTCTTGTGTCGCTAGATGCAATCGCAAGAGCCCATGAACGAGAAAAGCATAGTCGTCGAGATAGCCCGAAAGCTTTCCTTCTCCCAACGCATAACTCCTTAGCAATCGCCCCTCGCTCGTTTTCAATTCCCGCAAGACGAACTCAGCAGCTTTGGCGGCGGCGTCAATGTAATCCTGTCGTTTCAGAATCCGTCCTGAGTCCGCCAGCCCAGCGATCATCAAGCCATTCCAAGACGTTAGAATCTTGACGTCGGTTGACGGTCTTATTCGTTTCGAGCGGATCTCCAAAAGCGATTCCTTGGCTGTTTTGAGTGAGTTGACGAAAACGTCAAGCGTTTGGCTTTTCTCTTTCGCAATTTGAGTTAGGGGCTTACCGGGTTGTGGGGCGAAGTACTTTCCTTCGAAATTAGGCGATGACTTGAGCCCATAAACGCTCAGGAACGCATCGATCGTGCTATCTCTTTTCGTGGCAATCTCTAATTCCCCTTTGTCCCAACGATAGAATTTCCCTTCCTCTCCTTCGGAATCGGCATCGAGCGATGAATAGAAAGCACCACCTGGCGCCGTGATTTCTCGCAAAACGAAATCGCAGGTCCCCTCGGCGATCATTCGATATTCCTCGCTGCCAGTTGCCTCGAAGGCACTCGCGTACAGTTGAGCCAGTTGCCCATTGTCATACAGCATTTTTTCAAAGTGAGGAATGCGCCAAAATCGATCAACGCTATAGCGATGAAAGCCACCTCCCAAATGATCGTAAATTCCGCCCGCCACCATGGAGTCGAGCGTCTTAACCAACATCTTGTTTGCCTCCGCACGAACCTCTTGCGACAGTGAAGAGCGTTTGGATCGCTCGAGCAAGAAGACGAGGTTGGCAGGTTCCGGAAATTTGGGTCGATTGGGATTCGATTCGACGTACGCAAAGCCACCGTGAGTTGCGTCAAAACTTGCGGCCAATCGTTGTTGGGTCTCTTGGGTCATTGTTCGACAGGTCTCCCGGTCGATCTCCGTTCCTGCAGGGATTGACTCGGAAGATGCCAACGATTTGTTTATTGCTTCTGCGATCCGTTCCGCTTGGGCTTTGAGTTCGGCTTGGTCCTCCGTCCAAAGTTGCACAGCCCGCTTTGCAATCGTGAAGAAGCCTGGCAAATTGGCTCGATCGCCGTCTCGCGCAGGGAAATACGATCCGCCAAAGATCGGCTTGGCGCCGGAGGTCATGATCACCGTCATCGGCCAGCCTCCGCGGCCCGACATGAGCTGAACAGCAGTCATGTAGATTTGATCAATATCTGGGCGTTCTTCGCGGTCCACTTTGATGCAGACATAATTCTCGTTCAAATACTTAGCAATCTCTTCGTCCTCAAAGGTTTCCCGCTCCATAACATGGCACCAATGACATGCGGCGTAGCCTACCGACAAAAAAATGAGCTTGTTCTCCTTTTTTGCACGCTCGAGAGCCTCCTCTCCCCAAGGGTACCAATCGACAGGGTTATGAGCATGCTGCAACAAATAAGGGCTAGACTCATTGGCCAACCGATTGTCATGTTGCGCTAGAGAGTCGTTGTAGAATAGGGAGACGAGACCAAAACAGAGCGCAATTCGCATTCGAAGCATCAACGTTACCTTAATAAAAAAGTCGTCCGGTAAAGAGACTTCGTTTAACAGTCAGCCGTAGGCGTACTTCAAAAGAACGCAGTACGCCTACGGCTGACCGTTAAACGACTAAATTAACAAGCCGCTTGCGCCGTTTCGCTTGCAGGGGAGCAAAAACACGTTGTCATGCGCTCACTCACGCCAAAATGCGGATTCTGCAGTCGCTTGGTAGCGAACTGCCAAGTGTGGCGTTTCGATAGGCACTTGCTTTTGAAACAAGGAGTCAACCGCGGCGATCACCAAGCCAGAGGTTAACAACGTACGCTCTACCGGGTAAGGTGTCCGACCTGTCAGCACAACATCTTCGATGTGACGCGCCAGCGGGTTGAAGAAATCTGCGGTAGTCGATCCATGCGTCGGCATCGGCAGATACATCTGGCATGAAACAATGGCTCCATTATCGGACCGCAAGCCGGCATAGTTGAAGTCCCGAATGGGGCATAGGAACATGCAAGTCCGAAAGCCATCGTTATGCTCAATGAAGTAGGCCGTAACAGACTCCTGCATCGTTTTCTTGGCCCACTCATACGTGACTGGCGCTGTCGGAAACCCACCTTCAACGGGCAAGTTATGACTTCGCGTCAACGCGGAAACAAAAAGTCGTCGCGTATCGATTCGGTCTTCACGCTCCATCTGCTGCCAAACCGCCTCCCCTTTCACTGCAAGCACACGCTTGACTCCAGTTTCGCCCCCGCGACGTCGCTCCGACATGCACTGTGCGGTTTCTAAACCATGGAAGTCGTAGCTGTCGACACCACCGTAGCAGACGCACACGCTTTCCTTGAGCGGTGTGTCCATCGGAATCTCGGTGGCGGGCAATCGCCAGGTCACAGGCAAGGACGAGCCCGCTAAAAACGGAAACTTCAATCGGACGGAATCATCAACCATTTCTTTGCACTCGGACCAAACGGTCGACAAATGCTTGTCGTTAAACACGGGAACACTGCGTCCGGAATCCTCAAAGACTTTGACGACTTTCTTGAACCATTCGTAACGCGGATACCGCCTTTGCCCCTTTTCATTGACTGGGTATTCGCCATGCTCTGCAATGATGACTACGCCATCGACTGCCAGCTTCGAAGTCCCCAGCGTGAGCGCCTCCTCCACTGTAGGAAAGGATGCTAGTTTGTACTTTGCAATCCGTTGTTTGCCCAAATCGGACTCAGGGAACTGGTCGATGAAAACCGAAGCGATATCGAAACGTGGCTCTTGCCAGCGGCCTCCAAAAGTGTACCCCATCGCATGTCGATCAAGGAAATGCTGTGCGTGGGAGTGTTGCCGAACTTCCGTCCCCAAAAATGCGATGCGTTTGCGTTGCAAAGGAGCTGATTGACCAGCCTCGAATTGGGATAGAGCCAACCCCATACCGGTCATGTACGCAAAGTTTCTTCGATTGATGTGCATGTTGTTTCTTTATCCGATGTGCCGCGTTGAAGGTTTGGTAGTAGAACCTATTGTAGCAAGAGAAATGCCTTGCATATCATTGGCGAAATATGGAAGTACATTGGTCCAAATGCAATGAGCTCTTGTTAGGCGAGCGTCAGTACGAAAGATACCGTAGGATGGGACCATTGTTCCGTCCATTTCCATGTTCGGGACAATGGTCCCAAACGACGACGGGTAGATTTCGTTCCGCCGATCGCCTGAAGGCGGTACACCAGCTTCGATCGCGTTAGAGGGGGGTACGTCAGTGTGATTGTCGTCGGAAGAACTGGGTGAAGTCCTCTCGCCACGAATGCACGGAAGGTTGCAAACGGTGGCTTAGCAAACCAGCGGCCCGTTCGCTTTGTAGGTCTTGCAGGTACTTTTGAAAGATGGACTTTGTTTGCTCGGAGGAGTTGAGTGCAAACGCGGTAATGCTCCACGCGTCCCGGTAATCCTTGGCTGACAAAGCTGTATTGGAATCGGTGTGTTCCAGTTGTTGAATGTCGGCTACTTGACCATAACGAATTTGCGATTGAACGGCGACGCCATGGGTTACATGTTTGAGAGGATTGGTGGACGCTGTCTCAAAATACTCGGCTAGCCCCTCGTCCAGCCACTGCGGGACTTTCACGCCACTCGCATCGAGCAAAGCGTGTGTGCATTCGTGGCGTGCATCGGTCACCCAGCCAGGATTGAAGTAGGTCAGTACGAGTCCGGGGCCGCGGTGACGTATGTACAATGCTCGGCGGCTTGGTGCGTCGGGCAACAGGCGATTAACATAGTTATCCAACGACTCGCGGCTATCCAAGACCACCAAATGGATCGGCTGTTCCGATATAGAAATGGCTAACGAGCTTGAAAGCTCCTTTGGCAAAGTCGACAAGTACAACAAGTGCATTTCCAATTTTGCAATAGGCACAGTTGAATGCACGTGAAATTGCCCGACGCGTTCCCGGTAGGGCCATCTACTCGTCATCGCTCCGCCAGATGTAGAAGCAGCGGATGGAATAGAAGCAACTGTAGAAGCCGATGTTGCCGAAGCGAGTTGAACGGGTGAGTCTTGACCGAGGAGAAAAGGGCAAATCACCAAGGTGCAAAAGCAACAGAAACATTGGCAAATCAAACACGCGATCCAGCCTCGAATCCGAACACAAATCTCCAAAGGCTCAGGTCTCCGGTCCGTTCTTGTATCGTTCATTAGTCGCGTGTTTTGCGGCATCCGTCAGAAATCGCTCAAGGCTATCGAAAGAACTCTTTCTCACTGGTCCATTTGTATTCATTCATCGATTTCAATACCGATGCCACACGAGTCCTGTCGGAGGCTGAAAGCGTCTCCTTCAAGATCAATCGTGCTACGATTTCCTCTGTTTTTCCTTGTGGCTCTTTTTCGTTGGGAGGAACGACGGTCACGCGGCGAAGTTCGGAAGGTAGTTGGCGTTGGTCGATCAGCAGCTGATTCAGTTCCATTCGTATGAAAGGTGGCGTCTTGTTGAACAATGCATTGATTCGAACTGACCAATTTGCAAAATCGCCGTAGCTCGTTGCGATCATGGGATTCGCTGGCGTGATGGGTCTGAATTTGTACCGCAAACGTTCGTTGCCAATCACGAAGAGATTGTCACCTTCGATCATCGGTTCGCGATCGCTCGAAAGGGCGCGACGCTGCTCATCCGACATGTTTTGCAGAGCTGCATTGAGTTGGCGTTCGAGGTCGGCCATGTTGACTTCGACCCGTGATTTGTTTTGCGAGTCAAGGATTGTGATAAAACCTTTGCCGGGATCCACAACGGTTACGCGTTTCCGATCTTCATCAACTTCGATGTATTTCCGATCCGCGAAAATAGTTTGAACGCTACTGATCGGCGGCTTTTGCTCGTCTTTGTAGATGTCGATATCGATACGAAAGTCGGTGATTTGCCCGTAGCAAACCCCAACCGAGGCCAGGAGATGGAGAGTGCCTAGCATGGCTGCTGTGAATCGCATGATTTCAATACCTTACTGTACCGCACCCAGAGAAGAAACCGCTGCGTCTTTGGCAACGTCAATCGATGGATCATAGGGATAGAAAGTTCTAGCGACCCGAAGGGCGAGCTCGGAAAGATAGATACGTTGAAACTGAACTTCATCGAAGTCGGTAACTGGAGCACCGTTTTGAGGGTACACAAATTCAGGAAAAGACTTTCTGAAAACGGCTTGGTCTCCTGCTGATACTTTGTAGGCAGACAAGACGACATTGCTGCGACCTTTGAATAGTGTTTGGCCATCTCGAAGCTTGAGGTTTGAGACTTCCACCAAGACCACATAATCGGCTCGCAATCGGCTACCGATGGTTGGGATTGATCGATTCGCAATCGGCTGGTCGTTGATGATCCGATCAACTTCTTCCGGATTGATCATTTCGATCTTCTTGACGTTTCTTGCAAGCAGCTCGTTGATGTGCCTGGACATCAGGATGCCTGATGCGTCCGCATTCAGCCCAGCGCTGGTGCCGACAATCACAGCTACCTTTTTCTCTTTAAGCTCGTCAAATTCAGCAGGGGCATCTACCCCTTTGACAATGTAAATGGCGTTTGCCATTAGCCCGCAGCCCGCATTCATCACGAGTAACAGGCAAGCGGAATAGAAAATCCAAACTTTTGACATCGTAGTGAGGTAGCGAGACAAAATTTGTCGCCGTGGCGATCTTACTTGATTGCTTGCAGCCATGCAGGAATCCTTTCCATTTGCATTCTTCTGCCCTAAGAACTTGCGTCCGTGCGGCCCGCTTGTAGCAAATGAAAAGTTAGACCGCTAGACGGATCACCCATTCGATGATCGAAATTCCAATCGCGATTATGAGGACTCCGATAGCCACGGAAGAAAACCAACGCCCTTGGATTGCCCTGCCTCGTATTGCCATCCACATTAAGCATGGGAAAACGGCGGCCGCGAGAAAACAAAGCAGCACGCCGCCGACGTTGGCTCGAAGCGCGCTCGTTAGATCGCCGTTCATGGTATGCGCCCACGAGGTTGTCATTCCGCACCCAGGACATCGGATTCCGACTATCGTGTACATGGTACAGCCAGGCAAACCCAGTTGGGTATGAGTCCCCATGCCTGCGGGATTGGGCTTGAGCCAAGCTGCCGCAGCCAACATTCCAAACAAAAGCATCCCAAGTACAAATATCCCAAACCTTTCATTTCGATTGTAGGCTTCGCCATCCTGGCGAGTCTGGATAAGTTGGGTAGCGGGGTTTTCCATGGGATTTCAAACTAGCTTCGGAATTTTGATTCTCTACCCAAATATTGACGTTTCGGTCAATTTTCGCAACCGCTAGAGTCAAATCGTCGTTCACGCCTTGCAAGGAGTTGAGGAATGCCATACGGAATGTACCTTTCAGCGTCTGGAGCACACGTCCAGAACCATCGCTTGGAAGTTCTCAGCAATAATTTAGCCAACATCAATACCCCGGGCTTCAAGCCCAGTTTAGCTATTGTTCAAGCTCGCAACAACAAAGCCATCGAGGATGGCGAAGTCTCGCCGAATTCAGGTACGCTTGCCGACATTGGTGGCGGTGCCAAAATCACACCCACGAAAACTGTTTTCGAAACCGGACCAATCGAAACAACTGGCAATAAAACCGACTTCGCTATCCGCGACGAAAAGAGCTTCTTTTTGGTCAAGCGAGGAGACGAAGAGTTTCTGACTCGCGCTGGGGGATTTGTTTTCAACGCGTCAGGCCAACTTACCACCACCAATGGCGACCCTGTCATGGCCGCAGATGGGAATCCAATTCAAATCGATCCATCGCGACGTTATGAAGTCAGCGACAATGGCGTGATCCAGCAAGATGGACGAAACATACCCATTATGCTGACTCGACCGGAATCTTTGGGTGACTTGGCTCGCGTTGGTGACAACTTATTTCGACCGCTTGCTCAAACACAACCCGTCCCACCGAACGAACGAGCCGTCGTCAGTGGCAGCCTCGAAAAGTCCGCCGTCAATCCAACGACAGCCATGATGGAATTGATCGAAGCGACGCGGGCGTACGAATCCAATCTTCGACTCATTCAACATCACGATCAAGCCTACGGCAATTTGATCGGCCGCCTCCTAAAAGAATAACGTCACCCCTGTTTTAGAGTTCAAGGAATACAAGCATGAGCGTGCAAACACTCTACACCGCGGCCACCGGCATGGAAGCCATGCAGACCAAGTTGGACGTGATCGCTAATAATTTAGCGAATATGAATACAACTGCCTTTAAGCGAGATAGAGCCAATTTCGAAGATTTGCTCTACCGCACCAAAGTCTTTCCGGGGATCCAAGACGCCCAACAGAATGCAACCCCAGTCGGCGTCGAAGTGGGGCTTGGTACTCGCGTTCAGAGCACGCAAAAGGACTACGGCCAGGGGACTCTCGAACAAACGGGACGGAATTTAGACATCGCGATCGAAGGAAATGGGTTCATCGAGGTAACCGATCCGGTTACTAGCAACCCGCTTTATACACGTTCTGGCAATCTCGACATCAATGCGAACGGTCAATTGGTAATCGGTTCGGCCCAAACCGGACGTTTGCTCAATCCGCCCGTGAACATCCCACCTGGAACCACAGATATCGTCATCGCAACCAATGGAGTCGTTCAAGTACGCGCACCTGGACAGAACAACTTGACACCAGCCGGCACGATCACCATGGCATCGTTTGTCAATCCAGATGGTTTGCTCAAAGTTGGGGAGAATCTGTATCAGTCGACGGATGCAAGCGGGCAAGTGCAACAGGGGCAAGCTGGTCAGAACGGATTCGGGGTCTTGCGGCAAGGTTCCTTGGAGAAGTCAAACGTTGAACCGGTGCGGGAAATGATCGACTTGATCACAACGCAACGCGGTTTCGAATTGAATTCACAAGCCATTCAAGCTGGCGACCAAATTCTTCAGCAAATTGCCAACCTCCGACGATAGTTGGGTTTAGTCACCCGCCCTCGGGGAGGGTCGGCCAAAGGCCGGGGAGGGTGAACTGACTTGCACAATTGTCACTGACACTTCACCCTCCCCTCACTTCGCTCGACCCTCCCAGAGGGAGGGTGCGTAAATCAGGCTATCTCCCCGAGGGAGAGTAACATTATTCGGCAAGGTATTGAATCCGTGACCCAAACTCCAATCTTGCCACAGTTCAAAACCCCTCACCCCCAACCCCTCTCCCCTAAAAGGGGCGAGGGAGGCAAAGTCATCATGACATACATACTTGTCCGTTGCCTTGGTGTTGCAATCTTTATTGCCTTTTCGTTCATGTCCTCTCCAGTTGCTTCCGCAAGGCAACCTCAGCGAAATCAAAACCAAACGCCTCGCGTTTCGAGCAACAACAGCAAACAAGGAGTGAAGCTCGAATTGAAAATGCAATCGCGGGCGGAGTGTCCCTCAAACTTGCTGCTCCTTTCGGATTTGGTTGACGTCCAAGGTTCGGACACTTTAGTGCAACAAGTTATCGACCTACCGCTCGCACCAGCTCCTAGAGTTGGCGACGCTCAAACTTGGACTCGCAGCGACATCGAAAAATCGCTTTCCCTTCGAGGGGTTGCGGCAGAAGCCATTCGTTGGCAAGGCTCCTTAGAATGCAGCGTCCGCCGAGTTGAGGGGCAACGACGCGAGACTCGCAAGCCTACATCAACCGACACCACAGCAACGAACGGTCAAAAGACGGCAGTGATAGAAGCTGCTTTCCAAGAGCCTGTTGGTAAAGACTCATTGGGAGTCTCCAAGTCTCAGGCTCAAAAGCCAGGTAATCCGATTGACAAGTCTCAATTCACGACCGCCTTCACAACCCCGTCGACTGTCTCTCAAGCCGAGAGCATTGCCGCGCAAGCCATTGAGGCGTATCTCCAAAACAAGACTTCTTCCTCGGGCCGTTGGGACATTACTGTTCAGATGCCGACGGAACATGCCAAGCTTATCTCGCAACGCTTCAAAATTTTGGGCATTGCTGGTGGCCAGCCACCTTGGGAAGGGCAACAAGTGTTTCAGTTTCTCATCAAAGGGCCCAACGGAGAAGAAACCATTGCGATCCCAGCCACCGTAAAACTGCCGGACATGGTCGTTGCCGTCAAACGACCTCTTTCCAAAGGCTATGTGTTAAAAGAAACAGACCTCGATTGGATCCCAATGCCTCGCGGTCTAAGCTACGGCCCCGAAACTTGTTTCACGAAACCCGAGATGGCCGTGGGGCAACAACTTCGTCGGTCGATGAGTACTCAGCAGGTGATTCGAATCAATGAAGTCGGTCCCCCAACCATTATTCAAGTCGGAGACTTGATCGGTATTTCGATTGTGTCTGGTGGTGTAACTGTCGAAACCAACGGCAGGGCCATCGAAGCTGGCGCGCTCGATGATTTGATTCAAATCGAAGTTCAACCGCATCGAAAAAGAGTGATGGCCAGAATCACCGGCGATCGATCTGCAGAGGTCATTTCCAATATTGCCGTAAGCAATTCTCAACCGACTCAAAAAAATGTAGGGCAGGCGAGCACTGCGATTCGACGTTAAATGCAACACGATTCAAGTATTTGTTTAACAGTCAGCCGTAGGCGTACTGTCAAAGGCGACGAGTACGCTTACGGCTGACTGTTAAACGAGATTTCAGCGAAGCTGATCTACAGCGAACAATCCAACAAAACAAAAATCAATTCGATAGGTGATAACCATGGGCTTCGTCCAAAACATTCAATGTTCGGTTTTTTTCAAGCAAATCCATATGTTGATAGGGGTGCCCATTTGTTTTTTTGCCTATGCCAACATCGGTGCTGCACAGAACAGTAGTCTGTTTCATCGCCCCGTTTCGTATGTGTCTCAAGCAGGTGGGGTGGGGGCACAAGGTGAGTCCTTGCCTGCACCATCCAACACAAATCCCGCTGGACTTCAGAATAATGCCAATGCCTTGCCGTCCACGCCAAACTTGAGTCCATTTGGTCAACCCATGGTTCCAGCGAATCAATTGCAAGGTGGCTATTTTCCTTCGCCCATGGAGAATGCTGCAAATCTTGGCCTCCAGACGTCATGGAGCTATGTCCCGCCGGTTCCTGCGAGAGCCTTGAAACTGCACGACATTGTTTCCATTCGAATTGAGGAAACCTCGACGGCACTGGCAACAGGCAACGCAACCTCGCGAAAGACGACGAGTTACGATGCCTCCATCAAAGACTGGCTGAGGTTGGTTGGATTGGATACGATCAAGCCAGCAGTGCAAGCCGACGGCGACCCACGACTTCAAACCAACCAGAACGAAGTGTATCGAGGAGATTCGACAGTTCAGACACGTGAATCGCTTACCTCCAATATCGCTGCAGAAATCGTTGACATTAAGCCAAACGGGCAAATCGTGTTGGACGCATCGAAGACCACCATTATTAACGACAATAGCTGGAGGATCTCGCTGACAGGCGTATGCCGGAGTCAAGACATCGGACCTGACAACGTTTTGCTCAGCAGAAACCTACTCAATTCACGAATCGAAAAACAAGACCTCGGGCACGTTCGCGATGGTTACTCGCGAGGTTTTTTAACAAAGCTCATGGCCCGAATCAAACCTTTCTAATGGCCTATAATCGTAGCTGGATTCGTAAGAAATCAGCTTGCTCTGAATTCTTACGAATCCAGCTACGGTAGTTTTCATGCTGCCGCACGCCTAAAAGCGTTTAACAGTCAGCCGAAGGCGTACTGTCACTTGGTCTGCGGTACGCCTTCGGCTGACTGTTAAACGAGAGGCATTTGCATCGGTAGCTGCCCGCTATCTTGGCGCGAGCACGACGATCTCAAATCGGTCGTGAATATCAGGCCACATTGCGATCTTGCCTAATACCCGTATCTGCCAAGTAAACGAGTTGTTCGTCGACTGAAACGAATGCATGGTTTCCAGCGGTAGAGCTACCAACTCAAAGCCTTTCGCAATCTGTTCTGGTGTTTCGCTGTCGACGATCTTTTGCAGAAAGAAAGGTCTCTCTTCGGTCCTAGTCCTAGTACCCTCACGGTACGAAACTTTTTCGATTCCTTCTAGCACAATCTCAAGGTGCTGGATTTTTTTGACGTCGCCGCGAAACATCCAACTGAGTTCGAACTCACTGCCTGGATAAAGATCGCGCTGGCTGCTTGCTAGGATCGGTTTCGGATTAAATATTTGCAAAGTTGAATAAAATGCAAAAACCAAAATAGCCACCCCAATCAGCACGAATACCGAAACAAACAAAAAAGGAATCCAGTGTTTGTTCTGGAGTAGTCCAGCCGAAATCAACCCCATGATTCCTGTCCAGCAAATCCCCCCGATCCACGAACCGACCGCGACGGCGACTCGGGATTCTGCTGCCTCGATGATCAGTGGTTGATCGGGTTCCCCCGATTCTGTCGGACAAGTTCCGTTGGCCATCGCACGTTTGAAATTTTGCTCTGAGGCCGACGAACCGCCAAAAATTTTTGTGACGAAACCGGCTAAGTGCCCCAACAGCATGATGGCCCCGATGCCAGCGGTGATGGCGCAATAGTAAAACGTGGCACCGGCCGCTCGATTGAGTTGCATGCCATAGAGACCGCCAACAAGCATGCCAGTGCCAATGAGAAGCCCTAAGATCGTCGCACAACCAGACCCATCTTGCTTATTTGTTGACATGTGCGTTTTTCTCGTTCGGCTGTTTGTGCAAGGATCGCGGTTTGCTGTAAACTTAGGGTTCACCAATGTCATGCTTTTCGATCGCCCTAACTCCAATCCTACCTGAATTTCCAATGCGAACATCCTCCCTCGCAATAATCCTGGTCCTCGCCTTGTCACAGCAGCTGCTGGCTGGAAAACCAGTTGGAATCCAAGTCTTTCCATCGAACATCGATTTGACCTACCAAAACAGTAGTCAACGCATCACCATTCAAACCGTTCTCAGCGACGGTTCGATCGGGCCTGCCATCGGGTCCAAGCCACAGGTTCAGTTGCTTGACCCATCGTTGGTTCAATGGGAGGCCAGCGAGACGGGTACCTTGCAATTGACCGCAAAGCGATCCGGAGCAACGACACTCCAAATCGAGTATCAGTTGAGCGACGGCCAAACGGTAAAGGCATCTGCCACGATCATTTGCCGGGACGCTGAGAAACCACTTGAAATAGAATTCGCGAACCACATTGAATCGGTGCTAGCACGCAGCAGTTGCAACATGGGGGCTTGCCATGGGGCATTGGCCGGTAAAGGCGGATTCAAGCTTTCGTTGCGAGGCTACGACCCGGCCACCGACCATTTCAATATCACGAGACAAGACGGGGGACGCCGAGTTGAATTTTCCTCTCCAGCATTGTCGCTGCTCATTGCCAAACCGAGCGGCTCGATCGAACACAAAGGAGGCCTGCGGCTACCATCGGAATCGGATGATTATAAGATGCTTGCAAGGTGGATTGCATCAGGAGCTGTTGGCCCAAAAGCTACCGATCCTGTCTTGGACCACCTCGAAATTTTGCCATCCGCGGTTCGGCTTGAAAGAGGAAACACACAGTCTATTTCCGTGCGAGCTCACTATAGTAATGGCCGCATCGAAGACGTGACCCGCTGGGCCAAATTCAATTCAACGGACGAAGCGGTCGCGACCGTTGACGAAAAGGGGCTTGCCAAAGTCATTGGACCAGGCGAAGGAGCCATTAACGCGTGGTTCGCTAGCCGGATCGTCACTTCACGACTCAGTGTGCCGTTTTCCGGCAAAGATGGCGGCTCCGATAACGCAAGTGTTCGTGCCAATTTTATTGATGAGCATGTCACCAAACGGCTCGCGACTTTAGGGCTAGATTTTTCAAGCCGATCGACGGACAGCGAGTTCATTCGTCGAACTGCCTTGGACGTTACGGGAACATTACCAACGGAAAAACAAGTCGAAGAGTTTTTGCAGGACAGCTCTCCAGACAAACGGACCCGTTGGATCGATTCGATTTTGGAGAGTCCGGAGTATGTTGACTATTGGGCCTATCGCTGGTCGGACCTGCTGATGCTGAACAGCAATCTGCTTCGAGCTGACGGGCTCAAGTCATATTACCAGTGGATTCGAGGGCACGTCCAAAAGAATACCGCATGGGATCAATTTACTCGCGAAATTTTAACTGCACGCGGCGAAGCGATCGAGAATGGCGCCACCAATTTTTATGCGATCAATCAAGACCCGGAGAGCATGACGGAGAATGCATGCCAAGCGTTCTTGGGGCTTTCGATCGGTTGTGCGAAGTGCCACAATCATCCACTCGAAAAATGGACCAACGACCAGTATTACGCCATGGCTAATCTGTTTGCTCGTGTTCGGGCAAAAGGCTGGGGCGGTGAAACTCGGGATGGCGATTCGGCTAGGACTTTGATGGTGTTGGACCGCGGCGAATTGATTCAGCCACTTCGTGGCAAGCCACAGCCGCCTGCCCCCTTGGACGCAAAGCCTTTGGCGATGGATTCGACCGAGGATCGCAGAATCTATCTCGCACAGTGGATGACTTCCCCGGAAAATCCCTACTTCACTCGCGCGATTGTGAATCGTATTTGGGCCGCTTACTTTGGCATCGGTATTGTCAACGCCGTGGATGACCTTCGGGCCAGCAACCCCGCCAGCAACCCAGAATTGATGGATGCCCTTTGTCAACATACCGTCGATCACAAATTCGATCTTAAGGAACTGATGCGTGTAATTCTGAACTCCGAGACATACCAGCGGAGCAGCAACACCACTGAGCTCAACAAAGAGGACAAAAAGTATTTTTCGCATTACTATCCACGCCGATTGATGGCTGAGGTGATTCACGATGCGATGGTTTCTGTTTCAACCGTTCCAACAACCTTCAACAGAGTTTCCTTTCTGGGCGGAGACAAACGCGACACCAAGTTTTATGGCAAAGGGACCCGAGCAATCCAGCTGTTCGATTCCAGTGTCGATAACAATTTCTTAAAGACCTTCGGACGCAATCAACGTCGGATTACTTGCGAGTGCGAGCGAAGCGATGAACCAAGCGTGACACAGGTCTTGAATTTGAACAATGGCGATACGCTCAACGCCAAGCTTGCGGAAAAAGGGAGCGTGGTCGATCAGTTGTTGGAGTCGCACCAAGAAGACTTCGCAGCGATGGTACGTGTTGCGTATTTGAGATGTTTGTCTCGTTACCCGAGTGAGCAAGAATTGGTGTCATTGGTCAAAGAGCTTACGGACTCAACGGTGGACGAACGAAGAACGGTCGTCGAAGATTTGCTCTGGAGTCTGATGACATCCCGAGAGTTTTTGTTCAATCACTAAGAAAAGATTCGTAGCTGGATTCGTGAGAATTCAGAACCAGCTGAATTCTGGCGAATCCAGATACGGTCGTTTTTATTCTGCCGCTCGCCTTAGCTCACACCGTGGGCCGCTTTGTACATGTTCCAAGTCAAGTGGATCTGGCCTTGGTGATGCGCCTCGTGCCAAGCCAGTAGGATGGCGGATTCAGCGATTGTGCGTTGGATGTTATTAGGGAAGTCGGTGACTTTGGTTAGGTCAGCGGTCATGAGGAACGCTTTGAATGCTTCGAAGTTAAGCTCGAGCTTTTCACGAATTGCCGCCAGCGTCGGCACGTTATCATCCGAAGGGGTCGAACCGCCCGCAAATGCATCGCAAAGCTTTGGGTCGCTCGGTTCGCTAGCACGCATTCGAACATTGACATATTTATCATGAGTTGCCGCGCAATGCATGGCTTGCCAGGCGATATGGGCCCGGCCAACGCCAGGTCGCCAAGCGAGTACTTTCTGGACATCGTGTCCTGAATTGGCGATGCTATCGAGCGTGCCCAGAAGTCGGTCTCGAGAAAAATCAAGGGTCGAAAGTATGGTCTTGAGATCAGGCATGGTCACTTGGAAGAAAGGTTGTTGAGGCTTTGAGTGGCTCTAAAGTTTGTACAAAACCGATGGATGTGGGAACCCCAGTCGCTTGTCAACAAAATTGTACAACGGCTCACCTGCGAAGTAGCGACGAAGATTCTCACAAATCAACTTCGTGGTGTCGTCGGTTCGGCATGCCGCTTGAGCACCGACGTGAGGTGTGATGAGTACATTTGGGAAGTCCCAGAGCGGACTGGACTCAGGCAGTGGTTCTACGTCGGTCACGTCTAAACCCGCACCTGCTAAGTGACCTGTTGCAAGAGCATTGCAAAGATCCTGTTCGTTTACACACGATCCACGCGCTACATTGATGAGGTACGAACCTTGTGGCATTTTGGCCAAGATATTGGCATCGACAACTCCCCGCGTCATTGCGTTAAGCGGCAGCGTGAGGATTAGTACCTCAGACCATGCTGCGAGCTGCTCAAGCTCTGTGTGAGGCAAGAGTTGTTCGACGGTTGGCGGTTTGTGTTCTGGAAAATAGTCGGTGGCGCGTAGGGTGACCTGGAACGGTTTTAGGATATCGACTAGGCGTCGACCGTTTCCGCCAAGCCCAACGATGCCGACACGTTTGCCATGCAAGTCATCCGTGGGCCGGCGAATAAACTCTTTGTTCTGCCATTGGCGATAGAAGATTGGAATGCCGCGAAGGAGCCCCAGCAGCAATGCGAGCGTCTGCTCCGCAACTTGGTTGGCGAACAGGCCGGAAGCGCTGCAGACGACGATATCCGAATTGATCACCGACGGATGCAAACAGTGGTCTAGCCCGGCAGCAGAGGATTGGATAAAGGTCAATCGACCGTCCGCGACGACATCTTGCCACGGAACGGGTACTTTAGCATGTCCAACAAAGATGTCGGCATCAAAAATACGTTCAGGAATCGTTTCCTGAGTCGCTTCGATCAAGATCGCGTGTGGAGCTGCATTTTGCATCCACTCGCGATGTCTTGGTAGGATCGGAAAACAATGAACAAGGTTCGTCACGTTTACGCGAGATCCCGATCTTCGAACAGAAGCAGTCCGATGAGCGTGGCCGCAATACCGTAGATCGTCGTGTAGACGAGAACACTTGCGATAACGGACCAAGGGATACTCACTTCCGCATCGATAGCCGCTTCCATTGAGAAGTGACTAAGGTTTGGAATGACTGCTGAAATGAGCTGGGAAAAGAACTCGACCAACGGCAATCCGCCGGCCGCAGATTCGACAATGGTTGGGGTCAAATGCCCCAGCAAGTAAATCGAGAAGCAGATGGTGAAGTTAGCCAGCAGCGAAAAGCGAGTGCCGAGCGCTACCGAGAACGCTCCGAGCACTACAGCTTGGAAGAATGCCAATGCAAGACCAGGAATGGTTTGCATCATTTCTTGGTGGCACGCTTGCCAGTTGGGCTGTTCGAGTGAGCTTTCGCGAGCCTCGTAGATGGGTTTGTAGGCGACAGCAAAGAGCTCAAGCGAGCCAAGAACCAAAAACATGAGCATGACGATCCAGGCAACGCCAAGGATTTTGCCGATGATAAACGATCGGCGGTGAATCGGTTTGCTTAGAAGTGTCAGAGCCGTGCGGCCTTCGATTTCTTCGTTGACGGAGGTACTTGCAGACCAGACCGCTTGGAAGGTTGCCGCGATTAAGATTAGGGTCACGCCGCAATCCTTGAGCAGCTTGATGTCTTCACCCAATGTGTGGAATGGCAAGAAGACGAAGAGCAAGATCGCCAATGCGACAATGATCATTAGGATGATAGGAAGAGGCTGTGATAGTTCGCTCTTGGCAGCGGACAAAGCAATTGCAGCAACTTTTGGAGAAACCGCTTGCATCAGCATGAATAGCAAACCAAAAACGGTAACGAAGGTTGCCACAAGGATAAACGTTGTGGATTCGCGAACCAACGGCGTTGAGATCACTCGGATCGTCAGGTTCGCAGCGTCGATTTCTTGGTTTTGAGCATAAAGCTCGGCTCCAGGAGCGAGAGGCAATGGGCACTCACTTGCACCCATTTTCGTATTCCATCGGAGCGGCTGGTCGGCCTCGACTGTTGTAGGCTTGATCCGAGCTTCGCCGATACTAGGCGCGTCTAGAAGAACGAGTCGTCGGTTCGAGGTGATCTCGATTTCTCTAAGAATAGCTGGATCGTACTCCAATTCGATTTTCTGAAATACAGATTGCTCGTCCTCTTTAGTTGGTCCAGGGACGGGGAAACTCGCTTGTTTATCGTTGAAGGAAAAGAGTTGTGGAATACATTGAATCGCCGCCATGGGCTTTTCGACTAACAAGGTAGAAGCCAAGCCGATAGCGGAGGTAACGGCCAAAGTTGAGAGCATGTACAACCCGATCCCTTGAAAGAAAAGCGATCGGATCTCACCCAAGAATCGAGGTGAGGAACAAAACACGAGCGACCAGATAACAACTCCAACCATCATCGTAAAGGCGATGGAAACCATCGCCCATTCGTCATTGGCGAAGGTCCCTCCATAGTTAAAGAGCCCCTGACCTTCCAGGCTGAATCGGAAGTAAAGAGCCAAGAGGCCACCCGAAACCAGTGTGGCAATCAAGGCCATCACGTTGGCAGAGCCGTCTCGTCGAAATTTTTCCAGCGCCGTGATTTTCGACAAGGCGTAAAAGACCATCACAAAAATTGTCAGGATAGAGAGCCCAAGAACCACTCCACACCCCAAAAACCAAACCGGGGTCAACCACCGCGTCATCCAGAAATCAGCCGCCGCGAACATTGGAACAGGGAAATCAAATGCCATGGCAGATCAGCTCATACCGAATTGAAAGGGGGAAAAGTTATCGTGTCGCGTTCTTTCGCGATTCAACCGAAGGATCAACAGGGAAACACCGCGAGGTTTGGCTGGTACGTCACCAACGAACCTTGGGTTCGTCTCAAATCCCCGAAGCCGCCTAAGATACGCCAAAAAGCCTAGAATGGTGAGTGGTGAATGCTTAAATTCTGGTATCTAGCAAGGCTGGTGAGAGCGCTCCGGTTGAGGTATCATTTTCCTGGGTCGAGCTGGAAGAGCACATATATCTTGGTTTGGCCTACTTAAATACTCTAACGGCTGAGGTAGGCTTCTTTGTTTCGTCAAGGTAATCCAGGTTTTCTCGCTCTTGAAGATGGTACTGTTTTCGAGGGAGTGTCCATTGGTGCAGAAGGCGAAATGGACGGCGAAGTTGTGTTTAATACTTCAATGACAGGCTACCAAGAGATTCTGACGGACCCTAGTTATCGAGGTCAGATCGTCACGATGACCTATCCGATGATCGGAAATGTTGGGATAAACGAAGAGGATCTCGAGTCTGGTTTCCCAAGAATCGCGGGTTTTATCGTTCGGGAATGCAGTCGTCTCCACAGCAATTTCAGGGCAAATAGCTCCTTGCCAAATTATCTGAAGAAGCATGGAATTGTCGCAATTGCCGGGATCGATACGCGGGCGATTGTTCGCAAGATCCGAAGCACAGGCGCTCTCAAGGGAATCATTTCGACAATCGATTCGGATGCTGCTTCCCTGCTCAAAAAAGCCAAAGACAGTTTGGGCTTAGTTGGCCGGGATTTGGTTCGAGAGGTGATGCCAAGTGGCCCGGTCAGTTGGGATGCACCACTCCACAGTTTGGCGATCAACGGCAGCGAGTCGCCGGTTCCAAAATCGCAACCGCACGTTGTTTGCCTCGATTTTGGGATGAAATGGAATATTCCCCGCCACCTCGCGCAGAGAGGCAACAAAGTCACTATTTTGCCGGGCTCGGCAACGGCCGATGAAGTGCTCGCTCAAAAGCCAGATGGTGTTTTTCTGAGCAATGGACCGGGCGATCCGGAACCGCTCACGTACGCCATCCAAACGATTAAAAATTTGCTCGGCAAAAAGCCTGTTTTTGGAATTTGTTTGGGGCATCAACTGCTCTCCTTGGCTGGCGGCGCCACGACCTTCAAAATGAAGTTTGGGCATCGAGGCTCAAATCAACCTGTGCTCAATTGCAAAACGGGGCAAGTGGAAATCACCTCCCAAAACCACGGATTTGCAGTGCAAGAAGAGGGGCTGCCAGCCTGTTTCGAAGTTACTCATCGCAATCTCAACGACAACACAATTGCAGGTGTTCGGCATAAAGAAGTCGAAGCGTTTAGCGTCCAGTATCACCCAGAAGCATCCGCTGGCCCGCACGACAGCAGTTACTTGTTCAATGAATTCCAATTGGCTTTGGACCGCGAAGTCGCGAAAAGGTCGGGAGTCTAACTTCCTATGTTGGCCAAACGCGTCATCCCCTGCCTCGATGTCCACCAAGGACGCGTTGTCAAAGGAACGAACTTCGTAAACCTCCGTGACGCTGGCGATCCCGTTCAAATCGCTCAACGATACGAATTAGAGGGTGCGGACGAGCTGGTCTTTTTGGATATTACAGCAAGTCATGAAGACCGCGCAATCATGCTCGATGTTGTTCGCCGAACGGCCGAACAAGTTTTCATGCCGTTGACGGTCGGTGGTGGAATTCGCACACTAGATGATATTCGCATGTTGCTCCAAGCAGGTTGCGACAAAGTATCCATCAATTCTACAGCCTGCAAAAACCCAGAGTTCGTGCGTCAAGCTGCCGATCGTTTTGGCTCTCAATGTATTGTCGTCAACATCGATCCTCGACGGGTGATTCGAGACGGCAAAGAATTCTGGGAAGTCCATATCAACGGGGGAAGAACCCCAACTGGTCTAGAAGCAGTTTCCTGGGCACAGCAAGTCGAAGAGCTCGGGGCAGGTGAAATCGTTGTCACGAGTATGGATCGGGACGGCACCAAGGACGGCTACGACTTGCCGATTACTTCCGCTGTCAGTCAACATGTGAAAATACCTGTTGTCGCTAGCGGCGGCGCTGGGAAACCAGAGCATTTGGTCGAGGCTATCCTTATCGGAAAAGCCGACGCGGTCTTGGCCGCCAGCATTTTCCACTTCGGGGAGTTTACTATTTCACAAACCAAACGCATGATGGCGGAAAGCGGAATTCCTGTCAGGTTGTGATTCCAATTCTCGCTGGTCGAGTCAACATAGAGTAGTGAAACCAGCTTTTCCTTTTCAACTTTTGGTTCAGAATTGATTTATGGGACACTCAAAACCAGCAGCACCCAAAAAACCAGCTGCCGTCTCCTCGGCAGAAGATTTGGCGGCTTCACTTCTCGTCGAAAAACGTGAGCTTGAGGTCGACAAGCTATTTAAAGCTTGCGTCAAGCTGGAGGGGAGCGACTTGCATCTCAAAGTCGGAACGCCTCCGATCGTCCGCTGCAAAGGTGATTTGAAGACGCTTAACCGACCTCCCATCGAAGTAGACGAAATGGTTCGGTTGCTGATCCCGTTATTGGACGATCGAAACAGACGCATCTTCGAAGAAGAAGGCGGGGCTGACTTTTCGTATACCGTCGCAGTGGATGGAGAGAATTGGCGTTTCCGAGTGAACATGCTCAAACAGCTTGGCAGGCCAGGGCTCGTGGCACGTCGAATCAATAATTTCATCCCGAATTTCGAAGGACTGTTCCTGCCGCCGGTTCTCGAAGAGCTGTGCAAGTATGACCAAGGGATGGTGCTTCTCGCAGGAGTTACCGGTTCAGGGAAGAGTACGACGATTGCATCGATGCTCAACTGGATCAATCGAAACTATCGCAAGCATATCTTGACGCTCGAGGATCCGATCGAGTTCGTTTACAAAGAAGACAAGTGCCTCATCAATCAGCGCGAAGTCGGTACAGACGTATTGGACTTTAACATCGCGATGAAACACGCGGTGCGAGAGGATCCAGACATTATCCTCGTCGGTGAAATGCGGGATCAAGAAACGTTTATGACGGCGATCCATGCGGCCGAAACGGGCCACTTGGTTTTTGGAACGATTCACGCATCCGGTGCCCCATCCACCATCGGTCGTATTCTCGACTTGTTCCCCGAAGCGTTGCACACAGCCATCCGAAACGCGATGGCCTTTAACATGAAGGGCATTGTCGCTCAAAAGCTGTTGCCATCGATCAAGCAGGGAGTTAGCCGAGTGCCCACCTGCGAAATCATGCTCTTCACGCCAATGGTCAGGAAACTCATCCTGGAAGAAAAAGATCAAAAGCTCTCTGATGCGATTCGAATTGGCGCTCAAGACGGCATGCAAGACTTTACGATGAGCCTCAAGCAATTGATCGACGATGGACTGATCGATCGCCCGACAGCTTTCGAAGTCGCTCCGAATGTCGAGGCTCTCAAGATGACCCTCAAGGGAATCAACGTCAGCGCGCCTGGAATCATTTAGTGCTTCGGTACTCATTGAATGGGGTAGGCTTTTAGGCTGTTCAATGAACATGACAGGCTTGAAGCCTATCCCACTGTTTCACGATTAAGATACAACCTACTCATCTCTAGAGAAGTGAATTGCACGAGCGGCCAATATGGTATTTGGAAAAAAGAAAGCGAAACCGGCAGGCGATCAACCTACGTTAGGTGGTGAGGAAATTGTTCTACCGCCACTCGAAATCAAAACCGCGGGTATTCCGAAGGACGAAGCCCAAGGCTTGATGATCGCAGCACGGCAGTTGCCGGGCTATCCGGTTGCGATCGTTCTGGTTGCGAATGCCATTTCTGCGCGAGCCGATCGGATCTTGATGGATTACTCCGCGCAAGGTGCGGTCGTACGCTATCGAATCGACGGCGTCTGGGAAACGCTTCCACCATTGGATAGGCCGACAGGCGATGCCGCTTTGGTTGTCTACAAAAAAGTCTTCGGTCTCAATCCAGCCGAACGAAGAGCCAAGCAGGACGCAAAGTTTGCTACGAACTTCAAAGAGATCGATTGGGTCGTCAATTTCACAAGCGCCGGCGTGCCGAACGGTGAACGCGTTCTTTTCCAGATCGATACAAAGAAGCCGACTATTAAGACCTTGAGCGACCTGGGAATGCGCGATGCGATGCAAGAGTCGTTTCGAGGTATGCTCAACGGCGATAAAGGAATCGTACTGATCAGTGGTCCTGCTGGCCAAGGGCTGCCAACGACGTGGCGAATTTCACTCGAGTCGGCGGACAAGTTTGTTCGGGACTTTGTGTCAATGGAAAACAAAGCGGACGCAGATCCAGAGATCATCAATGTTTTCCAAAACTTCTTTGAGCCCGGAGTGGGAGATACTCCTGAAGCTCAATTTGAAAAGATCTTGCTTCGTCAACCAGACGTTTTGGTTATGCCATCGCTGATTAACTCGTACATCACAGATCGTGTACTGGATCAGATCAATCAACACGGCAAGCATTCGATCACTAGATTGGTCGCGAACGATGCAGTCGATGCGACGATCAAGCTCCTCAGCACCTACAAGACGGAAGCCAAGGAGATCATCAAGGTCCTATCAGGGGTGCTTAACCAACGTTTGGTGCGTCGATTGTGCGATCGGTGCAAGCAGCCATTTCAGCCAACTCCTCAGTTGCTTCAAAAACTAGGGATACCTGCAGGTCGTGTTCAGAAACTGTTTCAACCCACGATTCCACCTCCACCGGAACAACGGGTCGATGCAAAAGGCAACCAAATCGAAATCGAAATTTGCAAGAAGTGCAACGGCCGCGGCTACTTCGGTCGCATGGCGATTTTTGAGTTGCTCACGATCGACGACAAGATGAGACAAGCCATCATGAAGTCGGCAGGTAACCCCGATGCGATTCGCCAATTTGCAAAACAAAATGGTCACCTAGGCTTCCAAGAAGAGGGCATTCTCGCGTGCGCGCTAGGAATGACTTCGTTGCAAGAAATCCAAAAAATGATGGCGTCGAAGTAGTTGCGGTCAAATTACTGAGCCGCGGGCGCTAGCCGCGTAACGCAACGCTGTTTCGCATTTTGTAGCGAAACTCGTCAAGAGTTTCGGTGGTT